>JAGPGR010000281.1 GCA_018055865.1 Paludibacteraceae bacterium
CTTTGTAAACAATGAATTAGTGGCTACACATGAGCGCCGCACAGGTTTTGGACATACACATAAAAAGGAACATCTGGCATCTAATTCCAACGCTGTTTTGAACCGTTCGCCCGCGTATTATCAGGAAAAAGCAGACAAACACAGCAACGTATTTAAACAGCTTGTGTCGGATATGTTTCTGGATTTGGAACAGCGTCAGATTCCTCCGGAGTTCAAATACAAAACCTGTGATTATATGCTCTCGATAAGCCGTAAAACACCAGTAGCCGATTTTGAGCAAGCCTGCCTGGTTGCCATCCAAAACAGGTCGTACTCGGGCAAGTTCCTGCAAAATGTAATCAGCAACATCCATGTGGCTAAAGTACAAAGCCAGAAAGGGAAACAAACGAATCCACAGCCAACTAACCATGAAAACATGCGGGGAAACTCGTATTTTGAATAACCGCTAAAAAAAACAATGTATGCAAGAAATTGAAAAATCGCTTCACAAGTTGAAGCTTCCCGGGATGGCCGATTGCTGGACATCTCTTTGTGAAACACGCAGAGCTGATAAACTCTCGCTCCGTGATGGACTGCAACTGATGTTGCAAACCGAACAAGACACCCGAAAGACAAACCGGATTGCCCGATTGCTCAGGGAAGCCGCGTTTCCATACCCCGCTTCGCTTGAGGAACTTGATTATGACACATCAAGAGGTGTAGATGCAACCACGGTAGCGCAACTGGGTACCTGCGAGTTTATTCACAATGGACAAACCATTGTGATTAACGGACCCACAGGAACCGGCAAAACCTATTTGGCTGTTGCATTGGGCAACAGGGCATGCCGACTGGGATTTAACGTGGGATTCTTTACCATGCAGAAGCTATTAGACAGAATCAAACTCGAACGACTGCAGGGACAGGAAATAAGATTCCTGGAAAAAATCTCACGTGTAGACTTGTTAGTCATAGATGACTTTGGAATGAAAGTATTGGAAGGGCAACAGCAAAACGATTTTCAACAAATTGTTGATGACAGATATCGGAAAAAAGCGTTGATAATATCCAGTCAGTTAGCTCTTAATGACTGGTATGCTGTTATTGGTAATGAACTGATTGCTGAATCATGTTTGGACAGAATCGTTCATAAGTCAATACGATTTCAATTAAAAGGAGAAAGTCTAAGAAAAAAGTATTAATTTTACATCTGCCTTATCGTTTTTGAACAAACAGTGAACGGATATCACCGGAAAACGTGAACGGGTATCACTGGAATATGTACTTTGTGTTGTATAATCTTGTTTTTTACGCTTTGATCTTATCTTTCGGTCATGAAATCAATAACCGTAAACTTATTGCTTGGGTAAGTTATTGTCAGGTGCATAAACATTGTCTTTTACATTGATTTGTGAGTATCCCAAATCCGCCTCATTATAGATATAAAAAACCCGACTTAGAAGTAACAACATTCGCTAATTCCGTTTTTGTGTGTTATCGTTTTATGGAAGCCAGAAAAACAGTATTTCAGATGATAATAACCCTATTTTGAAACCGATTAAATCTATAGACAGGTACAAATAATGGTGAGGCTCACTTGCTGAAAACAAGGCATCTAGAATAGATATCCGAGACTAAGTTTATGCTCAGCCACGTGATGTGCTACGTTAGGGTAGTATTTATATACGCTATTACGATAATTATAACTGGATTCAGAAATGATAAAAATATTTTTACGGATCAAATAGCTGACCCCCAGGCGCCCAACGCTCAAACTGGTATTTCCCACATCCCCATGCACATTCGAGCTGAAATCCTTAGAGTCATCCGGTCCATATCCTACCCACGAGTATATGCGATAATCCTCTGTATTGAACTGGATTTGTAATTTGTTGTAAATATTAAGCGTCAAATTCAATTTGGTACTGAATCCGCTTCCCATATTGTAATCCCTTTCATCGTACTTATAATGGTTCGTCTGGCTTCCACCCAGCAAAATGGCGCTTAAGTATGCCGAACCTGTGAAAGTGAATTGGTTTTTTACAGATATCTTATACAAAAGTCCGGGACCAGCCGCTGCCGTCTCGGAAATTTTATAGGGGTAAAGCTGCACGTGGTTGGCGTCTGATTGCGATTCGTAGTAATTAAAATGCTGGAAAATGCCATAACTAAGATGTTGATGCTGCCCTTTAAGCGATATATTATTTGAAAACAACATACCCAAAACATTTACTCTGCTTACCATTGGCTGTGCGGAGAAAAAATTTCCACCAAGTTTTAATACAAAGAAGTCATATGGTTTTTCATTTTCCTTATCAAATTCGTTGCCGTAAATGAGTCCTAAATCATAGCTAAGCATATTGCTGTAATCCTGTCGTTTGTACAGACGATCGGCAATGAAGCGGTGACCTGCCGATATAGAAAATGCGGCGGGAGTAGATGGTAATGAGTTTCCCTTTATAGTACGGTATTTCCAGGCATCACCGTTTATAATTCTGTTCAATCCCCTAACCGGTGAGATAACGGTCAAGAGGGCTTCCCGTTTAAAACGGTCAAAACCTGTCAGACGGTCATCAATTAGCAGGTCAGATATCCTGAATGTCATTTCGCCAAGGGCTGCTCCACCGAGTGAAGTTGCCATAAAATCGTTGATGGAAGGAGCCTCATTTTCCAAAAATAGCTCCCACATCAGGCTTCCTCCTGCAGCAAATGGAACGGATTGCCAAAAATTTTTCCCGTTTGAACGTGCCGCATTAAAGTATAATCCTCCATGATAAGGGTGAAGTAAAAGATTGGTTAAGAACATATCATTGTCCCATACGAAGCCGGATTTAAAATTATTCCTCACCGTTTTGAAGTTAATCCGGGCATACTCCGCCTGAAGAACAAACCGATCGAAGGACCAAATACCAATATTGGTGGCAGCAACAATTTCAGCGCCTTTCAACGGATTTTTTATATTCAAAAGCAACGAATCAGTACGAATTGCTCCTGATATTGAACCCGTATGATCGGTTACCTGGCTTTTGCCCGGGAATATTAGAAAACAAAAAATCAGAGTCGGCAATATCCTGTGACAATTCTTATTCATAAACCATAAAGGTGTAGCCTTTTTCAGCAGATCAGTGAAAAAAGACGGTGTTAATCGCATGAATCGGTAAATGAGACTATTGATAAAAATTCATTTATAATCAATCGACTTCAATTAAAGCAAAAAGATGTTTTAAAGTTATTTGGTGTACCATACCTTGAATTCGGCAACGCGAGCCTTACTCACAATGATTTTCTCGGGAACGGTTACAATCAGGTTTATTGAAAGTTTGCTGCCAAACCAGATGGAAATGTCTTTAATCGCTTTGTGTGAAACAATATACTGACGATTGGCCCTGAAAAACTCCGAAGGATCAAGCTGAAGGTACAAATCTTCAAGCGGGCTGTCCATATA
>JAGPGR010000282.1 GCA_018055865.1 Paludibacteraceae bacterium
GTGGTTTGGTGCAAGTACCTTGTATCGAGCGGAATGCTTTTGCTTCGTTGCGTGCACTGGATGCTAATCTGAAATCGATGCTCTCCGACGGTAAGCACCTGATTAGCTTCGACAAAGTGGTGGAAGTGATGAAAAAAACCGGTCACGATCTGCCTCATCTGTACAAAGAAACGGCTGAGGGAGGACTGGCTAAGGAATGGTTGATTGATTAGTTGCTGAGCCCCCAAAATCTCCGCCTGCTCGAGGTGACTTCAGAGTGATGTACTAATTGGTTGAATGGTTCATTTTATTGGAAAAAATACGAAATTATTCAACAAAAGTGGAATTCAGCATAGCCTGAATTCCACTTTTTTGAGAAGTGAACTTTCCGGAAATTAACTGTAAGTATTTCTGTTAAAGGCGGATTCCTATAGACAAACTGCCTCTGATAAACGCCCAGGGACCTTTCAGATTCACATCTGCTGAGTTGGCTGTTACGGTGGTGGTGTGTTCGAATAGAGGAATTTTACCAAGATATTGCTCAAGCGTGTCATCTATGGTGTCTTTTACATCTTGTTGATCTTCGTCTGAGAGCGTCTGGCTGGTTTCTCCGAATGCATTTCCGTTCATATATCCGATATGGCCTCCGAAAATAGACCAGTCGATAACAATATTTTTTCGCTTACCAGCCAACCACTGACATCCCAACAGAATTCCACCACTGTGGGTCTTCAGGTTACCGTTGAGTGAAATATCATATACTTCCTCTTCATCATTTGTATATTCTGTCTGGATATTGTCGAAGCCTGATTTTCCATACCTGTAATAGGGAGATATGTAAAATCCTCTGCCATAGCCTTTTCTGCCTGTATAAAAGCGCATTTCGAGAGATAAAGTCTGGTTGTTGACCTGCAGCATATCGATGTATCCTTCTTCATCTTTGGCCAGATCGGCTATCACGGATGAATATGGCAATTTTCCTGTGGGATAATAGCCGACTCCGCCGACAAGACTGAAATGTTTGCCGATAATTCGTTCGGCCGAAAAGCTGTAATTTCCCAAAGCCAATCCGGTCAGATTCGCTTTCAGAATAGTCCGTCCATCGAGTATGGCTCCTTGTGAGGGATGCCAGGTCTTCGGTGTAGTATCATTTTCCTGTGAAAATCCGGAGATAATCACACAAGTTAAAACCAAAGAAATTAAAATGATTCGTCTCATAAAATTGATTTTTTATTGGTTTGTTGGAATTACTTTACAAATTAAAATAAAAGTTTTCGAATAATGAGTATTTATTCCGAAAATGATGCATATACTTGTTCTGAAAAATGGAAAATGATTATAAATTGATGTTTTTATCGAAATTATGTAAAATATTATTCAAAAAAAACAAATATTCAAAAGAAATGTTTTATTTTTGAGAATTAATTTTTCCGAAAAATTCGTTGGAAGTTAACCGGGTATATATTTATGAACAACATGTATTCTAAATATTGCTTTCTTCCTGATTATCAGTTGCCGATGCGGCTTGTAGGGTCGTATCAATCTATTCTTGCTCAGGATGTTACCTCGCCTGATGTGTCTTTTACCTCTGAATGTCATTCCGACAAAGAAAATTTTCCAGATGGAGCTACTTACCGTAGAGTTTTTTCTGCAGCCCGTTATCGGTCCGATAGCGAGTTGGCGGAGAGTAATTCAGGAAAGTTGCGCCTGTTGCGAAACTGTATTTGGGGCTGATAAAGCCCGGCTCTAAGTGCTGAATATCGACAATAATTCTATCCGGAATATTGTTGCTCCTCGTGAAGGATAATGGTTATTAAGTAATTCATTATCAGATGAGAACCTTAAGGAATCTATTTTTCAAACTCTGAAAAATAAACGGCTTTCCTGCAACTTTTACTTCATAAAATTACCTTTCATGAATCGACCATCCTAAAAAAACAAAAACCTATGAATTTCAAACATTTCAATCTCAGGGAATCACGGGTCAACGTATTTTCACAACCTGATAAGCAGCATAGAACGCTCGACAGACGCAGGTTTCTGAAAAATATCGGATTGAGTGCGCTGGCCATCAATCCACTGGTGAAATCCATCGATAAAGTAGTGGGAGAGCCCTTCCACATCATTTCTTCGACCGATAGCTTTATCGTTAAAAGAAATGCACGGATTGCCTGGCAATTTCCTGTTTCACATTTTAAGCGCGGCGCTAAAGTGAGCGTAGAGAAAATCAAGGATGAGTATATTATCCAAATGAACAACCTGACGCTGAATGGCTCATTTCAATCTTTTGATGTTACAGCCAGCATTTATGAAAGTCTTTTCGGCTGGCGCATGAAAATGGAAATTCCGCAGTTTGGAGTCAATCTTCAGGTAAATTTTACGGACTGGCTTGACAATCAGCTGCTTGTAGAACAAAAAATAAGTGCAAATTTGACATTTGGCAGTCTAAGTTCACAAAGTAATATCAGGATTGAGGGCGAAGTGAATTTCATGATGGATACACGCTGGAATATGTATTTTGAAGGAGATGAGGCTGTTAAGCTCCGATATTCGGGTAAAACCTACCATACTTCTGCTCTGGTGCTCACCGGCAGAGGCCAAACTTTCAAATCATTCATAACCGCTCCGGCAGGCTCGATGAATGTAAAACTGCCCGGTTTTACTGCCTGGAGCCAATTTCTGTCCGATTTACGATTTGTGGGAGATTACTCCTTGAATTATTCGGGAGCAAACCCCGATTTGAATTTTCTGATGTGGAATGATAAAACAGGAATACATCATCAGTCGATTTGGGTGAATCATTCGGGTGATACTTTATCTTTCAGGCAAAAATTGCAAAAAGGTCCTGATTTTAAATTCAATAAACTGTTTTTTTTCTCAGAAAGTAACGAAAATCTACAGCCCGAAGTGTATCTGGCTGCTTTGTCGGCACCCGGACAGTGGATCAACAACAAAATAGGCTCTTTCCAAATCGGTTCGGACAGCAGCTTGCCCGATTTTGAAGCTGTAGGTTATGCATCCGATATTCGTTCGTACCGCTATGCTCCACGACTTATCGCTTTCAAACCACTGATAGTCAATGCTCTGACTTTACCTGCATTGCTTGAAAAAACGGTAAACATTGTACTTGCCCGCTGCGACGACGAAAACATGCCATTACCCGAAGATGTGCCTGGCATCAACACAAACGCGCAGGATACGACTGTGAGACGAACAAATCTGCTGAGAATAAATAAAACCACAGCCAATCCTTCCACGCAGACGCAGAAGCAAAAAAACACTCAGAGTCAGCCCGTTTTACAAAAAACAACTACTCCCGAGAAACGAACCGGAATTCTGAAAGTCATTCAGCCGGACGATAAGAAAAAAGATCAAACCGAACAACAAAAAGGCCAGACAACGGGCGGCGACAGAACCGTACAGACCGAAAAGCAGGATCCCGCCG
>JAGPGR010000283.1 GCA_018055865.1 Paludibacteraceae bacterium
CAGCGAATCCCCGGCAACAGAGGCAGAATCCATTTTGAGAATAACTGCGCGAATGCTGTCTTGCTTGTAAGGATTGTATCGGCGGATAAGTTTAATGCTGTCCAGTGAAGCGTTCATTTTGCCAAGGGACGAATCGTTGCCGAGCAGGTATCCGCTGAGTGAATTTATTTTCAGGTTTTTGCGCGCTTTGAATATCAGGGTGTAGCGGCGCAATACACTATCGTTGCGTGTTTTGGTATAAATGCTGTCAACAACGTCGTTAGCATAATTCACATACAGCACTGCATGCGGATTTCGACTGGAGTCCGAAGGAGCTACGCGGTGCAGGAACGAAAGGGTGTAAAAATCGTTTGGCAACAATTCTACATTCTCAATCTCGAAACTGAGCTCTGTACGGGCAGAATCTTTGGTCAGCACGTAACGAGTAGCCCGGGTCCACAAATTTATTTCGCCCGAAAGTGCCGACGAGTCAACCGGATGATACTTTCCGTTGCGGATATCGGAGCTCAGGCTGTCGATACGGCTCATCACATTGACGTAAATCCGCTCGAACTTCTTCGGATGTTTGGTGTACCACACCAGACTCGAATCGAAATCGGCTACCGTCACTCCGTATTTTTCAAAGAGGGCGGCATAATACTGCCTGGATTCCTCGCCGGAAAGGTCGTAATTTCCGGTAGCACGCATCGATCCTTCGAGCACATGCATATCTACGAGCAGGTTTTCCATTTTTCGCGATGGAATAACACCTCCCGAACGGTTGTCGCACGATGCGATGAAAACACTCAGCAAGCATGCTACAATAAGCAGAAATATCAGATTATTCTTTTTCGGCATGGGTTGTTTCGGGCGTTTTTTTAGGTTCGAGCGCATGATTCAGGTCTTTTCTGAAAAACAACAGGATAATAAATACAGAAACGGTGACACACGAATCAGCAACGTTAAAAATATACCGGAAGAAGACTACCTCGCCGGAGCTGTTGGTGATAAGGGGGAAATAAAACATATCCACTACTTTGCCGTAAAAGAGGGAGGCATAACCGCCTGCTTCGGGAAAAAGGGTGGCCACCTGACCGGGGAAGCTTTCGCTGAAAATAACTCCGTAGAACACCGAATCGATGATATTGCCGGCAGCTCCTGCTGTAAGCATGGAGATGGCCAGAATGAATCCGGGGCGGGCATTTTGCCTGATCAGTTTATAGATGGCATACCCCAGAAAACTCACCGCCGTAATGCGGAAAAGCGTCAGGAATAATTTTCCTAAAATCTCCATGCCGAAAGCCATTCCGTTGTTTTCAATAAATAAAATCCTGAACCACGGGAACACTTCGACTTCATCGCCCAGGGCAAAATTCAGTTTGATGTATACTTTCGACACCTGATCGAGTACCAAAAGCAGGAATATCAACAGGATGGATTTAGTTTTGATTGACATGTAGTTATTCGTTTATCTTTTATATAAAAATTCGACAACCGTTTTGTAATTTCAGCTGTCGAATCATTTATTATCCGTAAGTTATCCCATTAACACCGAATTCTTCAGCTCCGAGTGCTATTTTTTTCCCGCTGCTTTGGACTCAATGCTGAGTGTGGCATGCGGAACGGCACGTAAGCGTTCTTTGGGTATCAGTTTTCCGGTATCACGGCATATTCCGTATGTTTTATTCTCAATACGAACCAGAGCAGCCTGAAGATGTTGAATAAATTTCATCTGGCGCTGAGCCAGCTGTCCGGTTTCTTCCTTACCCAATGTCGAAGCACCTTCTTCCATCACCTTGAAAGTGGGTGAAGTATCCGATACATCGTTTCCGTCGGAATTATTCAATCCGGTACGCAGCAATTCGTAATCTTTCTGAGCTTTTTCAAGCTTTTCCAGAATTATCTGACGAAACTCTTCGAGTTCCGCATCGTTATATCTTGTTTTTTCTTTTTCAGCCATGGCTCAACGTGTTTATCTGATTCAACAGTTATTTTCAAAAATTAATGTGCGAAAATACGCATTTAATTTCAAAAAAGCAATTATTTTACAAATGTTTTGCTTTATTGTTTTGTAACTGAAATCCTCACCATGTAATCTTCAAAATCCAGTTCAGCAGCATTTTCGGCCGTTTCAACCAGTTGGATTGAAGTGGCAAGTACCTGCACGGCTATATATTCTTTATATTCGGTTACGGCAGCATTTATTTCATCGTTCATTTCTATCTGTACCGCTATTTTATCCACAATTTCGAAACCGCTCGATTTGCGGATATTTTGAATGCGGTTTACCAGTTCTCTCGCAATTCCCTCCCGCAGCAATTCGTCCGAAACCGCTATATCCAGCGCCACAGTCAGATTTCCTTCGTTGGCCACCAGCCAGCCGGGCATATCTTCGGTAAAAATTTCCACATCTTCGGGTGTGAGCAGCACATTGCCCGACGGAAGTGGAAGCGTGAATTCGCCGTTTCGTTCTATCTCCGCTATTTGCTGTTTGTTCATTCCGGGCAGCGCCAGAGCTATTTCTTTCATCTGCTTTCCGTATTTTTTGCCCAGGGTTTTGAAGTTTGGCTTTACCTTCTTCACCAGGCTATCCATATCGGCATCGGCCGAGATGATTTCAAGCTCCTTCACATTTACTTCTGCTTTTATCAAATCAGCAATGTAGCGTATTTGACCGAATGTTTTATCATCCGGAGCCGGTATTACCGCTTTAGAAAGCGGCTGGCGCACCTTTTTCTCTGCCTTGCGGCGCAGTGCCAGTATCATGGACGAAATCTGCTGTGCCAGCTGCATGCACTCTTCCAGATTCTTATCAATCAGCGTAACGTCGTAATCCGGAAAATCGGTGAGATGGACAGAAGCCCCCTCTAACTCCCCCGAAGGGGGAGAACTTACGGGCATCTCAACATTCTCTGAAACATTGGGATACACTTCTGACGCTTCCCCTTGAGGGGAGTTTAAGGGGGCCGTTAAATCCAGATACAGCTGATCGGCATAGAAAGGTGCAATCGGAGCCATCAGTTTGGCCACTGTAAGCAGACAGGTGTAAAGTGTCTGATAAGCGGCAATTTTATCGGCATCGTACTCGCCGCCCCAGTAGCGTCTGCGGTTGAGGCGAACGTACCAGTTGCTCAGGTTTTCACCCACAAAATCCGAAATGGCACGTCCTGCTTTGGTTGGCTCGTAGTCTTCGTAATACGATTTTACATCTTTAATAAGGGTATTAAGCAGCGAAATTATCCAGCGGTCAATTTCAGGACGTTCCGAAACCGGAATTTCGGCATCAGCTGCCGAGAAATTATCTACATTGGCATACAAGGAAAAAAATGAATACGTATTGTACAGCGTTCCGAAAAATTTGCGGCGCACCTCTTCCACCCCTTCGATGTCGAACTTCAGGTTGTCCCACGGCGAAGCATTGGTCATCATGTACCAGCGCAGC
>JAGPGR010000284.1 GCA_018055865.1 Paludibacteraceae bacterium
TCAGCAATCAGTTTTCCGAAAGTAAGCACCATCGGAGTAAGCGGCGGACAAAGGCGGCTTCGCACTTGCTGAAGTGAAACCACTGTTTGAGCGGCAGCGAGCCCCGTATCGTTGCAGAGATGAGGCTTGGCGCCGTGACCACCTTTGCCGCGAATGGTCAGGTGAATTTCGTCGGCCGAAGCCATCACTATTCCTTGCCGAAAAGCCAGAGATCCGGTGGGATAATCTTCCGAAACATGCTGTCCGATAACTATATCGGGGATAAGCTCATCAAAAACACCATCCTGCAGCATCAGACTGGCACCTCCGGGCGCTTTTTCTTCTCCGGGCTGAAAAATAAGTAGTATAGTTCCTTCAAAATTGCTTTTCAATTCATTCAGAATTTTAGCAGCACCCAGCAAGCAAGCCGTATGCGCATCGTGTCCACAAGCATGCATCACATTTTCCTGTTGCGATTTCCAGGGAAGGTTCACCTCTTCCTGAATCGGGAGAGCATCCATATCGGCGCGCAGAGCAATCGTTTTTTTTCCGGGATTTTTTCCCGAAATTTTTCCCACTACTCCTGTGCCGCCGATGCCGATTCGGAAGGGAATATCCATGCTTATCAGCTGATGTTGAATGAATTTTGAAGTTTCGAATTCCTGAAAAGAAAGTTCGGGATGTGCATGCAGATGACGGTAATATTCTATTACATACGGATATACGGTATCTGAAAGTAGTTGAAATTTTTCTGGCATCATTTTGGTATGGTTGTGAGTGGCTTACTTACTGCTCAAAAGGAAATAACATACAAAGATATTACTTTTAGGAGCAATTAACCTTAATTTAAATAGATAAAATGTTTTTAGATATGTTCTTAAAAACATTTTTTGTACTTTTGCACGATATTGTTTTTAGTAAATAACAAACTTTTTATAAAATTTATAGTCGTATGATTCGTAAAATTGCATTTACAGCAGCTGTATTACTCGGATTTTGTACAGCTAATGTTTCAGCTCAAAAAGCCGAAATTTCTTTCAGTGAAACTTCGTATGATTTTGGTCAGATAGAAGAGGGAGGTGGAAATGTTTCCCATGTTTTTGAATTTACCAACACCGGTAGTACTCCGTTGGTAATTCAAAGAGTGAATGCATCATGTGGCTGCACTACGCCCGAATGGACCAAAACACCTATTGAACCGGGCAAAAGAGGAAATGTAACTGCTACTTATAATCCTCTGGGACGACCCGGAGCATTCAACAAGCAAGTATACGTGTACAGCAATTCATCCAATGAAATGGTAAATCTGACAATCAAAGGAAATGTAACTCCCAAGTCATCATCCGGAAATACTGTTTCGCATGCTAACAATTATCCGATACAAATTGAAGACCTGAGACTGAACAGCAAAGTGGTGCAAATGAGCAATGTAGATAAAAAATCAACCCAAACCCGCACCGTTGGCATCATGAATGCTTCAGCCTCTAATCTTACTGTTACGCTGGCAGATGTTCCGGCTTACCTGGGTGTAAATGTAACTCCTAAAACATTGAAACCGAACGAACAGGGTTCTATTACCTTTACGTTCGACGGAGCAAAAGCAACAGAATGGGGTCCGGTGGACGACAAAGTATCCTTAGTACTGAATGGAAAAAAAATAACCGTTGATGCTAACAGAATCAATGTACAGGCGAATGTGATGGAAGATTTTAGTAAATCCACAGCCGAACAGAAACGGTTGTCGCCCATTATTGAGGTGAAATCATACAATCTTTTCATTGGAAATATCAAAAAGGGAAACCGTGTGAGAGGAAAAGTAACCATAAAAAATGCAGGAAATAATCCGTTGGAAATTCGCCGGATAATCAATAATAATAGTGATATAGTTATTCATCCCATGCGTTTGACAATAAAGGGAGGACATACCGAAAACTTCAAGATAGATGTTGATTCTAAATTCCTGCCGAAAGGAGATTACAAAAAAGCATTTACAGTTCAGTCAAACGACCCTGTAAATACTTATGTAACATTTACGGTAACCTACAAAGTGATTTAATTTTTTTTTTCGTTAAGAATGCATCATCACCACCATCATCCGGAGAATAATCCCGAATTTATAGGCTTAAGCGTCAATGAAGGTGTTTCTGATGTGCCTATTATTAATCCATACAGCAAGAAACGGATCAAACGCAGGCGTTTTACTCCCGGTGAATATCTGGAAGGTATCCTACGTGGTGAAGTTTCTGTATTGGGTCAGGCTGTTACGCTTGTGGAAAGCTCATTACCTGAGGATCATGCCATTGCTCAGGAAGTTATAGAGAAATGTCTGCCCTATGCCGGAAAATCTATTCGTATAGGAATAACAGGTGTTCCCGGAGCGGGAAAAAGTACCTTTATTGAAGCGCTCGGAATGCATATACTCCAACACGGACATAAGCTGGCTGTGCTGGCCATCGACCCAAGCAGCGAGCGTACCAAAGGAAGTATTCTGGGAGATAAAACCCGTATGGAAGAACTTTCGGTAGCCCGGAATGCCTTTATACGTCCCTCACCATCAGCCGGTTCGCTCGGAGGGGTAGCCCGTAAAACACGTGAAAGCATTGTACTTTGTGAGGCAGCCGGATTCGATACAGTTTTTGTAGAAACGGTAGGGGTAGGGCAGAGTGAAACTGCAGTTCATTCCATGGTCGATTTCTTTCTTTTGATACAGTTAGCCGGAACAGGCGACGAATTACAGGGCATCAAACGTGGAATAATGGAAATGGCCGACGGAATAGCCATCAATAAAAGCGATGGAACGAATATTGAAAAATCGAAACTTGCCCGCCAACAGTACAAAAATGCACTTCATTTGTTTCCAATGCCCGAATCAGGCTGGAATCCCGAAGTGATAACCTGTTCAGCAATCGAAAAAAACGGAATAGCAGACGTGTGGCAAATGATATTGAACTACATTGAGTTTGTTAAAAAAAGCGGGTTTTTCGAAAAAAAAAGAACCTATCAGTCGAAGTATTGGATGTATGAATCGATTAACGAAAAGCTAAAATCGAATTTCTATAACAACCGGATAATTCAGCAACTTTTGCAGGATGCTGAACAACGAGTACTGAAAAATGAACAAAGTTCATTTATAGCTGCCAATCAATTGCTGGATACATATAAGAATCTGGATAGTTAGATATATGAAATGGCTGTAAATCGGAAGATTTACAGCCATTTTTGCCATTTATAAGTATCTTTGATGTTAGCCAGGCAATATAAGTCAAAATTGACATTCAATGCTGCAGATTCAGTTTTTTTTACCTGAGACTACTAATTATTCACTATTTATTCTGTAAAACTCCGGTTTTGTAATGTTATTGTAATATGATTATTGAGTCCACTCCGAAAACCACTTGTTTTGATTTTCTGACTTTTTCGACCCTTTAGCTA
>JAGPGR010000285.1 GCA_018055865.1 Paludibacteraceae bacterium
TAAGCGATTCGAACAAACTGAAAGCCGGATTTACAGCAGCATGGTTCAGCACTAAATCATTACTGAAATAGACTTTCCCAACGTTCATTGTCGACTCCTTTACGCCACCACGAATGGGAAGAAACAACAGAGCTACTTCGAATAAGATGATAAATGAACTGATCAGTTTTTTCGAAACAGTCCCCTTTCGGTGATCAGCCACGAATAAAAACTTTTCAAACAGCTTGAACAAAATAAAAGCAAGCACAGCAAACGCAGCAATGCCCATTACATTGAGCCACCAGTTAGTACTTGCAAGCGCATTGGCCGGAGATTGAATATAGAACAAGGGTGTAGAATCCAACCTGAAACCCCAGTATTCGTATAAAATAAGATCGACAACGAAAACGACTGCCATAAAAGCCGCAATGAGCGCAAAATAGCCAATGGAAATAATGCGGACAATATTATTCTTCACCCACAAAGAAGCGATGATCAGAAATCCCGGAATCGCGGAAAAATATCCTGCTACCGAAGCATCGTGCTGCAAGCCGTAAAACAGCACTTTCAGGTAATCGGTCCAACCAAAATTCCCATAAATACCGTGATAATAAAGCATAAACACAACCTTCTGCAATACGAAGATCAACACAAAAAGCAAAAAAGTGCTCAATAACAATACATACTTATTCTTCATCTTAATACTATGAATATGCCTATAATTAACTATTTGTAGTAACAAAAAGGATCATCGACTCATTTGATTGCCAATAACCTCAACTCTGTTATTACAAAAACCTTACATAATTGTTTCCACAAAGTTAATATATTCTTTTGGTGTAACAGAACTTAAACCGGATTTCAGCAAAAAAAACAACGCCGACAATCATCATCTGATTGTCGGCGTTGTTGGCGGAAGCTACGAGATTCGAACTCGTGGTACGGTTGCCCGTACGTCAGTTTAGCAAACTGGTGGTTTCAGCCACTCACCCAAACTTCCCTTCTTTCGCTTTTGCGGGTGCAAATATAGGAAGGAATTTTCAATTATCAAAACCAAACCGGCACTTTAGTTGCTATTATTTTACAGGGCAGGTCTACCTACAACTGATTCTCTGATGCTTAGTTCTTAATTTTATAAAAACAAATTGTTGTGTGCCCGATTTTGGAAAATATCGAAACTATTCGTTACTTTTGCGCATCAATTTTTCAAAATATTATAAACCTGCTGTATCAATGACTGAAGCATCCGTTAACTCAAAAAAGAACAAAAAAACCGGCAAAATAATTCTTATAGGCGGAATTTTTATTTCGGTGTGTGTATTGTACTTTGTTTATATCCTTTTTGCCCCCAATATCTCACCTGTAGGCGATCAAAAGGCTTATTTATGTATCCCGGACAGCAGCTCGTACGACGATGTGGTTGCCCTGCTAAACAAACAGGCAAAAGTAACAAACACAGGAGCCTTCAAACAGGTTTCTGGTCTGTTGAGGTATAAAAGAATACGTCCCGGAAGGTACGAACTTCGCCGGGGAATGAACAACTTTCAGCTTGTGCGCACCCTGCGCAGTGGCAGACAAACTCCGGTAAAACTCACTTTCAATAATATCCGGACAAAAGAACAATTGGCCGGAAGACTTTCCACACAGCTGATGGCCGACTCGGCAAGTATTGTAGCGCTGATGAACGACTCGGCTTTCCTGTCCACTTACAATCTGACACCCAACACATCGATTTCACTTTTTATTCCCGACACTTATGAAGTGTTCTGGGATTTGGATGCAAAAGAGGTTTTCGAACGCATGAAAAAAGAGCACGATGCCTTTTGGACAGCCGAAAGAAGAGCAAAGGCCGATTCCATTCCACTTACTCCGGCTGAAGTGAGCACGCTGGCCTCCATTGTGGAAGAAGAAACCAATGGAAAAGCCGAAAGACCTATGGTGGCCGGACTTTATATCAACAGACTAAAAAAGGACATGCCGCTACAGGCCGACCCTACCCTGAAATTTGCTGTGGGCGATTTCAGCATCAAAAGGCTAACAATTGAACACATTCTCAAAATATCACCCTACAATACTTATCGGAACAAGGGATTGCCTCCGGGGCCTATCCGCGTGGCATCGCCCAACGGAATAGATGCTGTATTGAACTACAAAAAACACGATTATATTTTTATGTGCGCCAAAGAAACACTGAACGGCGAGCATAATTTCGCGGTTAACTATGCCGAGCATCAGGCCAATGCCCGCAAATACCAGAAAGCGCTGGACGCAAGAAAGATTTTTAAATAACGGAAATCATCTTACGGGAACTCCCCCTGATGTTCCGGAGACTTCCCGTAACGTGCTGCAAGCTCAGAGTAATGTGCCGGGAGCTTAGAGTAATGTGCCGCAAACCTTGAGTAACATCCCGGGAGCTTAGAGTAATGTGCCGGGAATTCCCCCTGATGTGCCGGGAGCTTCCCGTAAGCAATTAAGAGATATAATTCACTTCAGGACGAAGTTCTATCCCGAATTTTTCTTTTACCGATAGTTGTATTTGTTCGGCCAGAAAAACTATTTCGGCACCGGTGGCGCCACCTTTATTCACAAGCACCAGCGCTTGCTTATCGTGCACCGCGGCTTTTCCTATTTGCTTTCCTTTCCAGCCACATTTGTCGATAAGCCATGCAGCCGGCACTTTTTCATCGGTTTCCGAAACATAATAATGAGGCATTTCGGGAAATTGCGACTGCAACTGCACAAAAAGGCTTTTCGGGATCACCGGATTCATAAAAAAGCTACCTGCATTCCCCTGAACAGCGGGGTCGGGCAATTTGCTTTGACGAATGGCAATGATAGTTTGCCGAACGTTTGCTAAACTCACTTCTCCGTTTTTGCGCACTTCGTCTTCCAGGTGCTGATAATCCAGCGTAAATGTCGGTACACATTCCAAACGGAAAACAACAGAAGTAATTATATATTTCCCTTTGAGCGTCGTTTTAAAAATGCTTTCGCGATAACCGTACTCACATTCGGAATTTGAAAATTCACGAATTTCCCCGCTTTCTACCTCAACAGTTTTCACCCTATGAATCACCGACTGCACTTCCACACCATAAGCGCCTATATTTTGCACCGCAGCAGCCCCTGTTTCGCCCGGAATAAGCGAAAGGTTCTCCACTCCTCCCCAGCCTTTGTTCACCGCAAAATCAACGAAATCGTCCCAAACAACTCCTGCTCCAACCTCTACATACACCGACTGCTCATCTGTTGTCAGCAAATCAATTGATTTAAGTTGCGAATGAAGCACTACCCCATCAAAATCGTTTAAGAACAACAAATTACTACCACTTCCCACATGCAACAACCGGCTGGAGGTGACTAATTCGGACTTTAAAATCGCTGACAACTCTTCCACACTAAAATATTCAATCAGATAATCAGTTTTTACA
>JAGPGR010000039.1 GCA_018055865.1 Paludibacteraceae bacterium
TTTCCTTTTTTGAATACCACGCAAGCTGCCACTGCATCCGAACCCGAAATGTTTGAATTGTCAAACGCTTCTATGGTCATCGGAATTTTATCAAGTTGCAGTTTTTCCTGAATCTCACTCAAAAGTCTGATTGCTTTCTGATCCGGATTTAATTTTTCGGCTTGTTTTAGTTTGTCTAACTTGAATTGTTTCACATTTTGCAACGACAAATCGAGTAATTTCTTACGATCTCCTCGCTGTGGAATGATAAATTTTATATCCTCAAATTCGAAATCGATAGAAAAGGGGATTATAATTTCTTTGGAATTGCTTTCAAGTCTTTCACGTAATTCTACAATTGCACTTGCCAGAATATCCTCTTTCGTTTCATCCAGTTGTTTGCGAAATTCTAATGTGTAACCCTGAATAATTGATCCTTTTGAAACACGTAAAATATTGACATATGCCGAATTTTCATCTTCTTCGAACCCGAATACATCCGTGTTATTCACGATCGAATTTGCAACAATTGATTTTGCTTTATAATTTTCAATCAGATCATACTTTTGTTTTACTTCGTTGGCTTCTTCAAACCGAAATTCAGATGCCAGAATTTTCATTTTTGAAAAAAGTAATTTACTTATTTCATTGGCATCTCCCTGAATTATTTTTCGAATTTCATCGATATCTTGTCTGTAATCTTCTTTGCTTTGCTGTTTTTCGCAGGGGCCTTTGCAATTTTTAATATGATATTCAAGGCAGAGTTTGAATTTACCCTGATCTATTTTTTCCTCTGTTAGAGGCAATCTGCATGTCCTAACTTTATACAGTTGGTGTATAATTTCAAGGATTGCATTGATAGTCCATACCGAGCTGTAAGGTCCGTAATACTCACCGTATTTTTTGTTTATGTTTCGTGTTTTGAAAATTCGTGGAAATTCCTCTTTGGTAATACAAATGCTCGGATAGGTTTTTCCATCTTTCATCAACACATTATATCGGGGCATGTATTCTTTAATGAGATTATTTTCCAAAAGAAGTGCATCTTCAGGAGTATCTACAACTATGTGTCTCAGGTAAGCTATATTTTTAACTAAAACTCTCAATTTGGCTATATCATGAGTTTTGTTAAAATAGGAAGATACTCTTTTTTTTAAATTTTTTGCTTTACCCACATATATAATCTCATCTTTATCGTTAAAATACTGATATACTCCCGGATTTTCCGGAAGCATTTCAATTTGCTCTTTTAAGATAAAATTTTTCATAACTGCTCTTTCCATAAGTGGAGAATCGCTTCTTTTATTGTTTTTGAAATACAGAATAATTATTGTAGCATAATTTTGTATTCAAATCATTTTTTTGTTCCACGTGGAACAGATTCTGGTCAACGTGTTGATTATTATTATTTTCAAATTTGAACAATGAAGAATTAGAAGCATCTTAAATATTTCCGGAATGTTCCACGTGAAACAAAGCAATTTTTATCTCCCCAGAAATACCAACAGAATATTCACATCGCTCGGCGAAATTCCGGGAATTCGACTTGCTTGTCCGATGGTTTCAGGATTAATTTTCATGAGTTTTTGGCGTGCTTCTGTGGATAATGATTGTATGGTTTCGTAATTTAATTTGTCTTTGATGTAAATATTTTCCAATCTGTTTAGTTTATCAGCTATTAATCTTTCACGCTCAATGTATCCGGAGTATTTCATGATAATTTCAGCACCTTCCACAATTTCTTCTTTTATTTCAGCAATATTTTCAATTTGCTGCCGGAGCGAAGGAACTGCTTTAGCCAGTTCGTTTATGCTGAGTTGCGGTCGCAAAACCAGATCAGACAATTTGCATCCATGTGCTAATTCAGTCGAATGCTTCGAAATCAAAAATGCATTAATATCCTTTGGTTTTACCGAATTGATTTTCAGGAAATTAATCAGTCTGTCGATCCCAGTCTTTTTGTTATTATATTGTTCCAGGCGATTATTGTCAGCCAATCCCAGCTCGTGCGATTTTTCTGTCAATCGTTCATCTGCATCATCCTGACGCAGTAATATGCGGTATTCAGCGCGTGAAGTAAACATTCGATACGGTTCATCTACGCCTTTAGTTACCAAATCATCAATCAAAACTCCGATATAAGCCTCATTTCTGTGGAGAATAAACTCTCTTCCACCATGAACGTTGATATGAGCATTTATTCCGGCTATTAGGCCCTGACCTGCAGCTTCTTCATAGCCGGTAGTACCATTTACCTGTCCTGCAAAGAATAGATTTTTTACAAGCTTAGTTTCGAGTGTGTGTTTGAGCTGTGTAGGATCAAAAAAATCATATTCGATAGCGTATCCCGGCCGATATAGCTGTACATTTTCCAGACCGGGAACAGTATGTATAGCTTCAATTTGTGTCTGTAAAGGAAGCGATGACGAAAATCCGTTGATGTACCATTCCCTGGAATTGACTCCTTCGGGTTCCAGAAATAACTGATGAGAATTTTTATCAGCAAAAGTTATTATTTTAGTTTCGATGCTCGGACAATAACGCGGACCGATGCTTTGAATTTGACCGTTGTAAAGAGGCGAGAATTCGAGACCCTTATTCAATACATGATGAGTTTTTTCATTTGTGTAGGTAATCCAGCAACTTTGCTGCGGAAGTTCGCGTTTAATTTCTTTCAGATATGAAAATTTGTGAAAATCATCATCACCTGGTTGTTCTGTAAGATGTGAAAAATCAATAGTCCTGCCGTCAACCCGCATAGGTGTGCCTGTTTTCATGCGGTCGGTAGTGAATCCAATTGATTTTAATTGTTCTGTCATTCCGAGTGAAGCAGGCTCAGAAACTCTTCCTCCTGTCATTTGTTGTTTTCCTACATGCATCAATCCTCCCAGAAATGTTCCGGCAGTGAGAATGACTGCTTTAGCCCGAATTTCAACTCCAAGAGCCGTAATAACACCTTTAACAGATTTATTTTCCAAAATAAATTGTTTCACGGTATCCTGCCACAAATACAGATTTTCGGTGTTCGAAACAATTTTTATCCATTCGTCGATAAAATGCTTTCGGTCGCTTTGTGAGCGCGGACTCCACATAGCCGGACCTTTGGAGCGGTTGAGCATACGAAACTGTATAGCTGTTTTATCCGTTACAATTCCCATTTGACCGCCCAATGCATCTATCTCGCGCACTATCTGACCTTTGGCAATGCCTCCCACGGCCGGATTGCAGCTCATTTGTGCTATCTTATTCATATCCATGGTAATAAGTAAGGTTTTCGAACCTAAATTGGCAGCTGCAACAGCGGCTTCGCAGCCTGCATGGCCGGCACCTATCACTATGATATCGTATTTGAAATCCATTTTAATATTTTGTGTTATTTATCTAATGCCATCAGTGCAAAACTGGCCAACCAATGATCACCACCATAATTTCCACCAAAAAGAAGTGGTAATGCTTTGTCTGTTAATATATTGGCAGTTTCAAACAGCCGTTTTTTGTTTTTGTTGTTAGCCGGTAATGCGTTTGCAATCTCTTTCATACACCAGGCTCTGGAAAACGACAGGCCTACCAGATGAACGGTTTGATAATCAGACAAATCGCTGACTACGGGAATTTCACATAGAGTTGTAAAACTCTTTTTTGAAAGAAATTTTTTGTACCATCCGTCGTACTCTTTTTTTGGTAGTAACTTGCTCATCAAAGCAGCAATTTGCAGTGAAGGAGAAAAGAAATCGGCTCCGTTCGGCTCCAGATAAGCCGGTGAATTCTTGTCGTTTTTATAAAATTGGAGTGCTTTTTCTGTCAGCGCTTTTTCAAATTCTTTGTCCTTTTTTGTTCTGGCCCATTCAAGTGCAAAACTGAGTGCAAAAGCAGAATTGGGATGAACACCGGTTCGGTCCGGATATGTTTGTTTGGGCAGATACGATTTCCATAAATCAACAATGACATTTGTCAATGGTTGAAGTGCAATATGCCATTCCCTGGCTTTAGGATTTTCCCATTCCATCAACTCATTATCCAGTTTCAGCAACCAGGCCCAGCCATATGTTCTTTCAAAGGTTTTCGCGTTTTCAAATTTTGAAAAATAATCTGCTTCAGCCTTCATTTTTTCTATTTGAAATGAGTTTTTCAAAACGGTCTCGATTTCATCGTTATACTGGCTTTCGGGGAATAATCTCAGTACCCGCACCAGCATCCAATGTCCGTGAACGCTGCTATGCCAGTCGAAACTGCCGTAAAATACCGGATGAAGAGCAGCCGGAGATAGATTAACTTCCTTGGCACTGTTGTAAATATGGCCCGGCTTATTCGGAAATTCGCGATTTATGCTATTAAGAGGCATATTTGCCAGTTTCTTCGCCATACTTTCAGTCAATTCAACCGACTGTTGAGCATTTAATCCTAAAGAAAAAATCAGCAAAAACTGAAAAATATTTCTTAATTTCATGTTAAAAATTGGTTTCAATCGACAAAGTTACGAAGTATTATACTTTTGACAATAAATAACTTACCGCACAATGGCTTATTTAAAAAGAAAAAACGACTAAAATCACCTGAATGTTTTAGTCGTAAAGTGAAATTTTAGAAACTGAGGTCAGTTTGTTTTTGCAATAAACAGGTGATATACCTGCACACAACAAACTGCTATATTTGAAATGATTATTGGCCATGCCCAACCCAGTAAAATTCCGTAAACGAGAAAAAACATACAAGCTATTAAATTGATTACCCGTACTACTTTCATTTTTTTAGGGATAAAAGAAATGACGAGCAATGTCATTGCAATATAACCTATAATTTGCTCCCAAATTTTAATGTCCATACAATTTTTATTTATATTTATTCGACAAAGATACGATTTTTTTTTCAGGTACAATCTGTATTTTCGTATCTGTGCCTCAGGAGCTTAAATCAGGTAAATTATCCTTTTATCATTGTCAAAAGCATTTTGAATCGCTTTACTGCATGTAACGCGTGCGGAATACTTGCAGGCATGATGATGCTATCTCCTTTTTTTACAAGTTCCGGTACTCCATCAATGAGGATTTCGGCTTCGCCGTCCAGTATTTGTACCACTGCATCATAGGCAGCAATATGTTCTGTAAGACCCTGCCCTTCGTCAAATGAGAATAAAGTAATGTTTCCGGCCGGTGATTTGGTAATCTGTTTGCTGATTACTCCTCCTGCAGTATATTCAATTGATTGCTCAAGCGGAAATACTTTTCCTTTTTCAAATAAATTGCTCATCGGTCTGTCTTTGTTATAGGTAAAATTCATATTTCTTTTGAATTAAATATTCTTTTCGGCAATCAGGTATTCAGCTATTTGCACAGCATTCAGAGCAGCCCCTTTTTTTATCTGATCGCTCACACACCAGAAAGTAATGCCATTGGGGTTGGAAAGGTCTTTGCGAACCCGGCCAACATGAACCGGATCTTTGCCCGAAAGGAAAAGCGGCATCGGATAGATTTTTTCGGCAGGATTGTCCATCAGAACTACTCCCTGTGCATTTGCAAATGCTTCGCGGGCTTCTTCTATGCTTATCGGACGCTCCGTTTCGGCCCAAATGCTTTCGGAGTGAGCTCGCAATGTGGGTACCCGAACGCAAGTGGCACTTACTTCTACATCCGAATGCATAATTTTGCGGGTTTCGTAATACATTTTCATCTCTTCTTTGGTGTATCCATTTTCGGTAAACACGTCGATATGAGGTATTACGTTGTAAGCCAGCTGATAGGCAAATTTATTCACCGTTGGCTGTTCGCCGTTGGCAATCTGACGGTATTGCAGTTCCAGTTCGTCCATGGCAGCTGCACCGGCGCCGCTGGCAGCCTGATAGGATGACACATGAACCCGTTTGATATGCGATATATCCTCGATTGCTTTCAGAGCAACCACCATTTGAATAGTTGTACAGTTAGGATTGGCAATAATTCCACGTGGACGAGTTTTTGCATCAGCAGCATTCACTTCGGGCACAACCAATGGAATATCGTTTTCCATGCGGAAGGCACTTGAATTGTCGATCATCACAGCACCGAATTTGGTAATATCAGCAGCAAATTCCTTCGAAATACCAGCTCCGGCTGAGGTAAATACGATATCGAAACCCTCGAAATCATCACCATGAACCAGTTCTTTCACGATCAGTTTTTTACCTCTTAATTCATATTCATTTCCAGCACTGCGAGATGAACCGAACAATACCAGTTCGGTCATAGGGAAATTTCGTTCATCCAACACTCTTAAAAATTCCTGTCCTACAGCGCCACTGGCGCCAACGATTGCAACTTTCATAATTTTATTTTTTTTGTACCCGATAATTTGAAATAATAACTATTTTTGTCAGGGAAATGTTTTTTTTAGTTTCAAAAATATTTTTGCAAAAGTAATTCATTTTTAACCCAAATGCATGAAATATGAGAAAATCTGTAGTTTTTTTATGCTTTTTATTTCCATTTTTTGTTTTTTCACAAAATAAAATTGAATGGAAAGAGGATTTTACCGATGGCAATTTTACAGTCAATCCGGAATGGAACGGTTTGGTCGGAAATTTCAGCGTAAATTCGACGTTTCAGCTCCAATCCAAAGCACCGGGTACCTCTAAATCCTATTTATCAACTCCTTCCGAAGTGTTCGATAATGCCGTATGGGAGTTTTGGGTAAAAATAAACTACAATCCTACTTCAAGCAATTACGCTTCAGTCTATTTTATTGCCGACAGATCCGACCTCTCAGATGAAGTGTACGGTTATTATGTACAGATAGGGAATACGTCTGATGAGATTTCGCTTTACCTCCAGGAGGGCACCCGGAAAACAAAAATTATTGACGGAACCGACGGGCGAACCAACTCAAATCCGGCGGAAGTACATGTAAAAGTGATTCGCGACAAGGAAGGTAATTTTTTGTTATACAGCAAACTACCTTCTGAAAATGATTATTATTCCGAAGGAAGTGTGCAAAATCAGAAAATTGGCGGAAGTAAATATTTCGGATTATTGTATTCCAATTCATCGCTCACCGGAAATGCCTATTTTTTCGATGATATTTCAGTTTCGGGCGAGAAATTTATTGACGTCGTCCCTCCGGTTTGGACTAATCTTTTACTTCAAATTCCCAATAAACTGATTCTGACGTATTCTGAGCCGGTAGATGTGTCTGAAGCTTTTTTTTCTGTAGATCAGGGTATTGGAGCACCTTCAGAAAAGATTATATCAGCTGATAATCTGACGGTTCAACTAACTTTTAGCGAAAATTTTGAAACAGGGAAAATCTATTTGCTAAAAGTGCTGAACGTAAAAGATTTTTCGGGTAATCTGGCTGAAAACACTCAGAAACAGACAGGAATCGTTGATAAAGCAGAATTTGGCGATTTGGTTATTAATGAAATTTTATTTGAACCTACTGCAGCTGTTACGGAGTATTTCGAAGTCTATAATAATTCTTCTAAAATACTGGATTTGAGTAAAATAAGTTTTGGAACACGAAAAACGGACGGATCGTATACGCCTACCAATTTTTTTCCGGATAAAACCCTTCTTCTTCCGGCTAAATACCTGGTGTTAACTCCGGATACTGAAAGTGTAAGAAATGCATATTTCGTTCCGGATTCTGCCAATATCCTTACCTCGGTAAAATGGACAACACTGAACAACACAGGTGCTGGTTTTTTGATTTCGAACGATGTAGGCGATAGCATTTTCGACGAAGTAAAATACGACTCCAAATGGCATCATTCGCTTATAAAAAACACCGCCGGCGTGTCGCTGGAACGAATAAATCCTTCACTTCCCACTCAAAGCGCCGATAGCTGGCACTCGGCAGCTTCCGAAGTTCATTACGGAACTCCCGGCTATCGGAATTCTCAATACCGGGATATTTCAGCTGCCGATACTGAAAAATGGGTTTGGCTTGAGCCGGAAGTTTTTACTCCCGATAACGACGGAATAGACGATGTGAGCTTTATTCGCTACAAAACCGATTTCGGGGGCTATACAGCCAATGTATTCGTATTCAGTCCGGCAGGGATAAAAATAAAACAAATAGCTTCAAATACACTGCTTGCAGCCGATGGAATACTTGTGTGGGATGGGAAGACCGAACGCGGACAAAATGTAAATCCGGGTATATATGTTCTTTATTTTGAGATGATTAATGCCGAAAAAGGTGTTAAAAAAGTAGAAAAGTTGCCTATTGTCGTTTCAACACGATGAATTTTAATAATTTAACGACTCATTTCTCGAATAATTCCATTACCTTTGCAGTCATTTTTTTAACAAAAAAACAACAAAGATGGAGAAAGTGAGTTATGCTTTAGGTTTAAGTCTGGGAAACAACTTATTAAGCAGCGGAATTAAGTCATTAAATATTGAAAAATTAGCCAAAGGAATTCAGGATGTGCTGGAACAAAAAAGTCCCGAAATCTCCTACGAAGAGGCTCAGAACGTAATAAATGAATTTTTTATGCAGTTACAGGAAAAATCAAGCGAAAAAACAATATCAGAAGGCAGAGCTTTTCTTGAAGCCAACGGTAAACGCACCGAAGTGAGTACTCTGAAAAGTGGATTACAATATGAGATTCTGAAAGAAGGAAATGGCTCACAGCCCAAAGCAAGTGATAAAGTGAAAGTACATTATCACGGCACGTTGATTGATGGTACAGTTTTCGATAGTTCAGTTCGTCGCGGCGAACCAGCAACATTTGGTGTAACACAGGTAATAGCCGGTTGGGTTGAAGCTCTGCAGCTGATGCCGGTTGGCTCCAAATGGAAACTCTATATTCCATCTAACCTTGCATACGGCGCTCAGGGAGCCGGCCAGCACATAGGACCGCATACTACATTGATTTTTGAAGTCGAATTAATCGATATTGTCAAATAAAGAATTTGAAATAATATAACAGAAAAATAAACAGAAAAATGAAAAAACAAAATTTTCTTACTTTAGCAGTTTTTGCTGCTATTTTAGGTTTGGTATCTTGTAATCAAAGTTACAAGGCAAAAGAAGTGTCACTTAAAACACAGGAAGACAGCTTGAATTATGCTTTAGGCGTAATAAATGGCGAAAGCATCAGAGCATCATATTTTCAGAACGACTCTACAGGCGAAAATCTGGGCAAAATGATTGCTGCTACAGACAAAGCATTCAACAACACCAACAAAGATGAAATGTATAAATACGGAAATCAGATAGGTGGCATGCTGAAACAACAGAAAAAAGCCGGATTGATGGGCGATTCAACATTGGTATTCGATGAAAAATTACTCAGCCAGGGACTTGTAAATGGCATGAAGGGATTTACAGAAGGTATGACTCCCGAAGCAGCTCAACAGTTTATCCAGGCAACCATGATGAAACTTCAGGAAGCTAAAATGCCCGTACAGCCTTCTGCTCCCGTTGATACAACAGCTACTGCACCTGCAGAAAAATAAATTTACATCATCCAAAAGAAATAAAAACGAAACTCACAATGAAAAAGCAAAATATATTTTTAGTACTAGTTGCTGTCGCAGTTATTGGCTTCACAGCATGCAACGGAGGCGGTGTTACTACCACAGCAAAAGCTCCCAAACTTAGCTCAATGATCGACAGCTTGAATTACGCATATGGTTTGGCCAACGGCAACGACCTGAAGATGGGTATGCTGCAAAATGCCGGAGATTCAGCCGACAAAAAAATTGAATCATTCATGAAAGGACTGAACGATGGCATTTCAGGTCCTGTGGATAAAGATCCACAATTTAGCGGAGTAGGAAATGAATTCGGAAGTTGGCTGAACCAACAAAAAGAAACCGGTCTGCTTGGTGACTCTACGCTAAAACTGAATTACGCATTATTAAAACAAGCTGTAATTAACGGTATTAAAAAATCGTCAGTTCAAATGACTCCCGAACAAGCCCAGGAATACCTCAATAAGACTATGACGGCTCGTCAGGAAAAAGCAATGCTCGAAAAACATGGAGCCAACAAAGAAGCCGGCGATAAATTTCTGGCTGAAAATGGCAAAAAGGCCGGAATGGTAACTACTGCAAGCGGATTACAATACGAAATAATCAAAGCCGGCAATGGTCCGAAACCCCTTGATTCTGACATGGTAAAGGTTCATTATGCAGGTACATTATTAGACGGAAAAGAATTTGACAGTTCGTACAAACGCAACGAACCTGCCAGTTTTGGTGTAGGTCAGGTTATCAAAGGATGGACAGAAGGACTTCAGCTTATGCCGGTTGGTTCGAAATACAAATTCTACATTCCCTACAATCTGGGCTACGGGGCTCAGGGAACTCCTGATATACCACCTTTTTCTACATTAGTTTTCGAGGTGGAATTACTTGAAATTGTAAAATAAAAGGAAAGCTACATATAGTCATCATTTTAACTATTCCAATGAAAAAAATTTCATTTATAGCTTTAGCAGCCTTGTTTCTAACAGGCTGCTCTTCTGTTAAAAAGGTAGAGATAGTGCCCATTTTACCGGATTTCATTATGGCAAATGCAGTAGATTCCATGAGTTATGCATTAGGTGTGAATATGGGAACTGATTTTGCTAAAAACCTGGAATCCATTCCCGGAGGAAAATCCAATATTGATCTTATAATAAAAGGATTTTCACAAGCAATAAAAAAAGACTCAACGCTTCTACAGCCCGAAGCGGCTCAGGAATACTTCCGAAACTACATAACGGCGGAACAAACCAGAGAAAACGAAGGGAAAAAAGCTGCCGGAGAAAAATTCCTGGCAGAAAATAAAACAAAACAAGGCATTGCAGTAACTCCAAGTGGCCTTCAGTACGAAGTGCTGCAATCTGCCCTCGGCAGCAGACCGCAAGCAACTGACAAAGTTAAAGTGCATTATACAGGTACTACAATAGATGGTAATGTGTTTGATAGTTCAGTTCAGCGTGGCGAGCCGATAGAATTTGCACTCAATCAGGTTATACCCGGTTGGTCAGAGGGTGTACAGCTTATGAATGTAGGGTCGAAATATAAGTTTTACATTCCCTACAATCTTGCTTATGGCGAACAGGGTATTCCACAAGCCAATATTCCGCCTTTTGCTCCACTCGTTTTCGAAGTCGAATTGCTCGACATCGTGACACCCGAACCCGCACCGGTAGTAGAAGAGGTGAAACAGGCACCTGCAAGTAGTTCTCCCAATCCATCAACAAAAAAGAAGAAATAAATAATAAAAATCGGATTAATATATTAGAAATATGAAAAAACAAAATTTTCTGACAATGACAATTCTT
>JAGPGR010000286.1 GCA_018055865.1 Paludibacteraceae bacterium
CATCCACACGGATGGTCGCATCAGTATCACTGCTATATCTTTTGGCACGAACAGTAAGAACAGTATTCTCAGATAAATCGATGGCAGGACTGGTGAGTGTGCAGTTAGTTGATCCCGAGGCCATTCTTAAATTACTGGCAGGGTTAATCTCACTAAAACCTGTAACTGTCCAACTGGCAGGAAGTTCATTGAAATCTTCTTCCAGAATAGTTCTGGACTGAGTTCCTGTAACCTGATACGAATAAACA
The DNA here is from genome assembly GCA_018055865.1 of Paludibacteraceae bacterium. GTDB lineage: Bacteria > Bacteroidota > Bacteroidia > Bacteroidales > Paludibacteraceae > UPXZ01. The sequence goes on from JAGPGR010000286.1 coordinate 249, forward strand.
TTCAGCATGTATCCGGTAGCATTGGCTGATGGTGTCCAGTTGGCTGTAAAGCTGGTTGGAGTAATACCGGTAGCTGCTGTTGCCATAAACGAATCGGATGAAGTTGCTTTCAAATGAATGGTATTGGCTGTTATTCCTCCGCCGCCTATAGTCAGATCCGCATTTACCGTTCCCAGTTTTTGAGGAGTGCAGTTGATGGTAAGTTTGTATCCGGCTTCTGCCTCTGCTTTTGTAATGGTGGAAGCGGAAAGTGAGAAGTAAGATGGATCGGTACCTGTAATGGCCAAACTTAAATTTCCGGTCAGATTGGCCGCTTTTACATCCAGTAGAATGGTATAATTCTGAAGGTACGGAATATTGCCGAACTCAACAATCGAATTATTGGCAGGAGTCAGTAACTGTGGCCCCGATGGAATGTTCAGAGACCAGGGTAGTCCTTTTTTATCACCCCAGATATATTCGGCCAGTTCGGGATGGTCGATATACGGATTTCTGTTATCCTGGTGGTTATATACGGCATTATTCCGGTCAATTTCCTTTTGGCTTACCGGGTCTTGCCTGTGCCACTTCAGAAAAAGATTGATGGACCAGTCGGTCAGTGCAGGGTATTTATTTCCACTGAATGATTCTCCTCCAATTGTGGTCATAATATTTTCATACCGCGTTGCAAAGTAGAAATAGGTGCGTGCAAAATCACCTTTGTATTCATCCACCGGCTCGAAAACGGTGCCTGAATAACCCGGAAAAGAAGAAGTGCCTTTTTCTCCTAATGCTTTTCCTCCAATAGGAAGAGCATTAGTTTCACCAAAAGGAAAACTGCTTCGGATGCCATTCACTTTTCCATCGGTAGGATATACATGAAAGGCGTCGCTTTTCATAGGAGAAGCCTCGTTAAACCAGCTTTGCGGGATGGAATGTTCGCGGTTGAAACAATCGCAAACCAGGGAGTAATTACCGCATTCTTTGTATCCGAAAGTCCAGTCGCACGTGGAATACATGTCCCAAACCTTCCCCGAAGGGGTTTTATCGCTGGTTTCGTATATGGTGTAAAGAAAATCGTAACTTTTTGTCTCATAGCCCGATGAGATGATACTGTAAAGCTGGGTTTTTAGCGCTGCATCAGCTTTACCTTCGGCCGAAAGGTAATAGCTGGGCGGAGCCTGAGCCTGTAAATTCAGCCCGATAAGAATAAAGCAGAGAGAAAAAAGATGTTTCATGTTTTGAATTGAGAAAGATATATATTACAAAGGAACAAAAAATGTTTGAATTATAATACGTTAAAAATGATTTTCACACAAAAAAAAAGCATGTCAGAAACCCGATATGCCTTTTGTACTGAATGTAAAAAAAAATCAACGAGATTTATATGACCATTAGTTTCAGCGCCATTTCGTTGGTTTTTACAATCACAATACCACGAGGCAGCTGTCGATAAACGTCTAATTGCTGACCGGCAACTGTAAATACTTTTAGCTTGCTCAAATCTCCGGAGCTTTTCAGCAGCCGGTTTTCAATCCGGATTTTTACAGAATCGACCGTATCTGTTTGTACATCAGTAGTCACCTGACGGGTAGTGATGATATACTGACAACCTTCATCGGTTGTATTGGTGCCGTTTCCCCAATTATTTATGGCATATGCTGTTCCGGAATTTCCCTGGTTAAATTGCGATGTTCCGGCAGAAATGATAAAATAATTGTTTTTATAAATTGGAGTAAATTTCCAGCCCCCGGAAGTTGGTGCACCGGCTATGGCAGTTAATTTTGGTGTAGCGGTGGAAATAAAAATGTTTTCGGTGCCGGAAGCTTTGCTCACCAGGCTGTAGGTGCCGTCACTCAACTCAACCAGTTTCCATAGAAATTTATCCTGGTTGTTCTGGTAAGTCTCACCTAAAAGCGTATTACCGACTCCCTGATACGAAACAAATCTGTTTTCTCTTACGGAGGTGAATGAGTACCAGGTAGTCGTTCCGTTGCTCGCAAGAGGCAGATTAATTTTTTTTTTGAACTGTTCAATTTCAGAAATGAGCAGTTCTGCAGCAGCATTGTATTCATCGTTACTTAGATTTGGATTGTTTCTTACGGCAGAAGCAGCATCTATTTGGTTTTGAAATTCTGCTACTGCTGCCGTTGGATACTTTCCCGGCTCAGACCCCACCATGACTGAATTTTTAGTTGAATTTGCTTTGTCAAGAGCACTTATCAATATATCTAATGCCGGATTCATGTTTTTTTCGGGAGAATAAATAAGCCCTTCTACAGCATCTTTACCGTCGGGTGTGACAAATACAAAGGTAAACATCCATTTCATCAGCCTGACTGCACTGTTTGAAAAACCATTGTTAGGCAGCTTAATCAGGACTTTATTCCATCCCTCATTCAGAGTAACCGCGATAGGAGGACGCGCCGTGAAATTTTCGTTTTTCAATGTGATTTCATTGCTTTTAGTTGAATGTGTGTTTTGCCAAACTGGTGGTGCTATGGCAATGCCGTTTATCCAGACTTTGCTGTTGTAATAATCCCATTGTCCCTGTGGAGCAGCCAGATCGGCTTCAGAACGCCCGTAGTTTTGGAACTCCAGTTGCAAGCCTACTGTCTGTTGCTCAGGAGAATAAACATGTGTATACGCATAGGCTGTTGAATTGGTTTGGGGGCTTGTATAAAATGCCGGAATTGTTTTTTCTCCCCAAACATGCCGGAGGTAAATCCCTGCACCATAAGCCGATTGTGTGTTGTAGGTAGTTCCGTTGTAGGTGTATGATGTGGCCGGTTCGGATGTTTCAGGCGGAAAAACTGCATTCACATTTCCTCCGTTGGGGAATGGATCGGTTATTTTCCACTGCACGTTGGTTTGTTTGACGTAAGCAATGGGTTCATTTTTCAGAAAATTGGCTTTCTGGAATAAGAAGCGTCGTTCCCAATCAGCAAATTCCATATCAGTAGGGTCCAGTTTTACACCAATTGTGTAAAAATATCCTTTTCCTCCGCCTAACCAGGCACGTTCGGCCATTGCAAGCATGGATTGGTAGAATGCATTTTGAATAATAATATCCTGGTCGGTGGGTACGACCCGATCGTTCCAGATTCCGATAATCGTACCGGGATATTGATGACTACCTTTGGTTTGCATGGCAATGGTGCTGTTGTACAG
>JAGPGR010000287.1 GCA_018055865.1 Paludibacteraceae bacterium
TACTATCGCGACGGCAAAAAATACGCCCACACCATAGAACCCCGAACCGGATATCCTGTCAATCACAACCTGCTGAGCGCCACAGTAGTGGCTCCAACCTGCATGCAGGCCGATGCTTATGCCACCGCTTTTATGGTGCTTGGCGCAGATAGCAGCATGCTCCTGTGCAATTCCATTCCCGGTATGGATTGTTACCTCATTTATCAGGGAGATAAGGGCGAACTGCTCACTACATACACGCCCGGATTTGCCCGGTACTTCACCGAAACTGACCGCTGAAACTTATCTCAATCATTGCTTTTTAATCATAAAAAAGATAAATTATTTTTGAATTAGATATAAAATGACTAATTTTGCACCCTAAAATTTATCATGAAAAAATATATTCTCACCATACTCATCAGCCTGTTGGTTTTGACTTCCTGCAGCGAATATCAGAATTTGCTCAAGTCCACCGATCCGGAATTGAAATACGATAAAGCTGTTGATTTTTTTATGGCAGAGAAATACGATAAAGCCATGACACTATTCAACGATGTGTCCAGCTATTACCGCAATACAGATCGTTCGGAGCTTATTATCAACTATCTGGCCAAGGCCAATATGGCTAAGAAAGACAATCTTTCGGCCGGCGAGTATTACAAAACATATGTAAAATCGTACCCCAGTGGACGGTTTATTCAGGAAGCCAGGTTTGGTATTGCTTATTGCTATTACCTCGACTCACCCGATGTGAGACTGGACCAGGCAGCTACCGTTCAGGCTATCAACGCGTTTCAGGAGTTTATTGACCTTTATCCCACGTCGGACAAAGTAGCTGAGGCCAATAAATACCTCACCGAACTGAACGACAAACTGGCTCATAAAGAGCTCATAAATGCCGATTTGTATTATAACCTGGGCACTTATCTGGGTAATAATTATCTTTCGGCCGTAGTAACTGCCGACAATGCGTTGAAAAAATATCCCGGAACCAAACACCGCGAAGACCTGATGATTGTCATTCTGGAATCGAAGTATCAGCAGGCCTTGTATAGCGAAGATATGCTGAAAACAGACCGCTATCAGGCAACCATTGATGAGGCATACACATATAAAAATGAATATCCGGAAGGAAAACACAGCAAGCGTGCCGATGAAATTCTGAAAATATCCGAAAGAAATATTCCAAAATAAAGTTAGTAAACGATTTTTTAATAAAGAAAGTAATCGATACACCGGTAAAAAAGTATATCGTAAATTAAAATAATATGGATTACAAAAGATTAAACTCACCACTGTCAACCATTACCCGCGACATGAACTCGCTGAGCGAAAATGTGGGAAACATTTACGAATCAGTATCTATTATTGGTAAAAGAGCCAATCAGATAGATCAGGAACTGAAAATGGAACTGGACAAAAAACTCCAGGAATTTGCTTCCTATTCCGATAGTATTGAAGAAGTATTTGAGAACCGTGAACAGATTGAAATCTCACGTTTCTACGAAAAAATGCCAAAACCGGCGCTTCTTGCTACCCAGGAATTTATCGAAGATAAAATTTACTACCGCAATCCGCTGAAAGACAAACTGAAAAAATAAGCGGGCGAATCATTTAAGCAACATCTTACTGTTTCTTGTTCATTGAATTGAGCAGGAAACTTTTTTTTAAAAACCGGCTTCCAGCCGGGATAATAATCCCGAAGGGCGACATACGAAATTCCGGATTTATCCGTTCTAATTCTTTATTGCATAAATGAAAATCAAACTATTCATACTCACTTTATTCCTTACAACAGCCTGGGCGCATGCTCAGGAACTCAAGTGCAACCTGCAGATAAATTCCGATAAAATTCAGGGGTCCAATAAGTCTGTTTTCCAGACACTGCAAAAGGATGCTACCGAATTTCTGAATAATCGCCGGTGGACAGAACTTAACTACCAGGAATCCGAACGCATTGAGTGTAATCTCAATTTCATTATCAATACGGCCGATGGCGATAACTTTACCGCTGAACTGGTGGTCCAGTCGCGCCGTCCGGTTTTCAATTCCACCTACACCACCAATTTGCTTAATTTCAGGGATATAAATATTTCCTTTTCCTACCGTGAATTTGATCCGCTGGAATTCAACGCCAGCAGTCTGAACTCCGCACTGACAGCAGTGCTGGCTTATTATGCCTACCTCATTATCGGTTACGATATGGATTCGTTTTCACGGCTGGGTGGAACTCCTTACTTTCAGGCGGCCGAAAATATAGTTACACAGGCACAAAGCACCGATTGGTCGGGGTGGCGGGCTTTCGAAAATGACCGCAACCGCTACGCACTGATAAGCAATATTATGGACGAAGCGTTCAAAAAATACCGCGAGTACTACTACACTTACCACCGGCTGGGGCTCGACGAAATGTCGGTCAACTCCACCAACGGCCGTGCCAAAATAGCCGAAGGAATTGACTTGCTGCGCGATGCATACCGTGCACGTCCTACAGCTGTGGTCGTCAGCTCTTTTCTCGATGCAAAGAACGATGAACTGATTAATATCTTCAAGCAGGGAACGACTGAAGAAAAACAAAAAGTAATCGAAATACTCACTACTGTCAACCCCTCACAAGCTGCCCGCTACGAACAGATTAACAAGAAATGATTTTTCAAACGTTCGATTGTTCAAATGTTTGGATGTTTGAATTTGTTTGAATGTTTGGATGTTTGAATGTTAAACCTTCGAACCCCCAAACCTCCAAACTTTCTAACTTTCTAACTTTCTAACTTTCAAACTTTCCAAACATTCTTAAGTCCCCTATTGGGGGATTTAGGGGGCTAAACTTTCCAACTTTCCAACTTTCCAACTTTCTATCTTTCTTTTTTTTGGAAATTAGCCATCTGAATTATACCTTTGCATCTAAATCGAACTGATCAATGCTCAAAACGTTACACATTTCCAACTACGCACTCATCACCACTCTTACCATTGACTTCGAAGCAGGAATGTCGGTACTGACAGGTGAAACCGGTGCCGGAAAATCAATCATCATTGGAGCTCTGTCGCTCATTCAGGGGCAGCGGGCCGATACACGCATGGTGAAGGAAGGAACCGAAAAAGCATAGTAGAGGCCGAATTTGATGTGAAAAACTACAGCCTGAAGTCTTTTTTTGAAAATAACGACCTCGATTACAACGATGCGTGTCTGATTCGTCGCGAAATAGCCACCAACGGAAAGTCGCGTGCATTCATCAACGATACTCCTGTACCCTTAAACCTGCTGCGTGAACTGAGCGACAAACTGCTCGATATCCATTCACAGCACGAAAACCTGCTGCTCTCTACCGAAAACTACCAGCTTATGGTGGTGGATGCCGTAGCTCAAAATATCAACGAACTCACCGATTTTAAGCAATCATTCACT
>JAGPGR010000288.1 GCA_018055865.1 Paludibacteraceae bacterium
TGGTTGACCCGAAGGCATTTTCGTACATGCAGATGGTGCTGGGCTTTTTCGTGGGGCAAATCATCATTTCGTGTGTGCTCATTCCGCTTTTTTACAAAATCAACCTGTTTTCAATCTACGAATACCTCGACAAACGCTTCGGAATACGTTCCTATAAAACCGGTGCGTGGTTTTTCTTTATATCTAAAATGCTTGGAGCTTCAGTACGACTGTTTTTGGTTTGCCTGTTTCTGCAAATGCTGGTATTCGGTCCGTTGAATTTACCATTTATTCTCAACGTAATAGTTACGGTATCGCTTGTATGGCTTTACACTCATCAGGGTGGTGTGAAAACCCTGATTTGGACCGATTCGCTGAAGACTTTCTGCCTGCTTGTTTCGGTCATTCTCACCATTTATTTCATTGCTAAAAGTATGAATATGAACTTTTCGGGCATGGTGTCGGCTATCCGCGACAGCGAACTCTCCCGCACTTTTTTCTTTGATAATCCGAAAGAGAAGACTTTTTTCTGGAAGCAGTTTCTGGCAGGAATTTTCACCATGATAGCCACTACGGGACTTGATCAGGACTTTATGCAGCGAAATCTGAGCTGTAAAAATCCGCGAGACTCGCAGAAGAACATCCTGACTAGCGGTTTTGTACAATTGGGTATTAATATTATGTTTCTTATGCTGGGCGTTTTGCTTTACATTTTTGCAGACAGCAAGGGCATTACACATCCGGCCAAAAGTGACGAACTTTTCCCGATGATAGCCACACAGGGTTATTTACCTTATGTTGTTGGTATTCTGTTTATTATCGGACTTATTTCTTCTGCTTATGCGGCAGCAGGCTCGGCTCTGACTGCTCTGACAACCTCTTTTACGGTCGATGTGGTGGGTATTCACGGAAAATCGGAAGCCGTCATTAAAACATCACGCAAAAAAATCCACCTGGGCATGGCTGTGGTAATGGGAATTGTTATTTTTGTATTTAACCTGCTGAATAATACCAGCGTGATTGATGCGGTTTACGTGCTGGCAAGCTACACTTACGGCCCGATTTTGGGTTTGTTTGCTTTCGGAATTTTCACAAAAAAACAGGTTCGTGATAAATTGGTGCCTCTTGTGGCAATTGCAGCTCCGGTTCTTTGCTTTTTCATTCAAAAAATTACTGTTTCACTTTGGGGTTATCATTTCAGTTATGAGCTGATAATAATGAATGCAGCAATTACGATGGTAGGAATGTGGATCATAACTGCCCCCCAACCCTCTAAAGGAGGAGCTGAGAGCGCAACCCCAACCGGGCTGAATTAGAAATGATTTAATTTTAGAAAAGAAATGAAGGATAAGAAATATCGTTGGATATCGCACCTATATTCCCCCTTTAGAACCTGTTCAGAACTTGTTTCGGGAGGTTTAGGGGTTCTGTTTCTTTTATTTTCACTATCCCTTTCGGCCCAAACTCTCTCTCCTGATGTTAGTTTGGCTGTCGAGAATTACCTTACTTCCGAAGTGAGCAAAGAGATTTCAGTGGGCAAAATACGGATAGATAGTACTAAAATAAGTGAGGGTGAATTGCAAATTTTTTTAAATGAGAATTTTTCCAATTTTCCCTTCCGAAATCAAAATGTGGCAAAATTCAAATTAGAAATTATAAAGTTATTAAACATAGAATTAACCAAATATACACTGAAATTATTTGCAGGGAAAAAACCGATTGAAGAATTGATTTTGCCTGAATTAACCACTAAAAAAGATAAAAACCGAAAAACTTTCAGTACCCATACCAAAATTCCGTTAATTACCGGATTATCTGCCCCTTACAAGCCTGTTAGCGGCCTTCAAAACCGCCACATTGCGCTCTGGCAAAGTCACGGATACTATTACGAGCAAAAACTGGCCCGCTGGGAATGGCAACGTGCCCGAATTTTCCAGACGGTTGAAGATCTTTACACTCAAAGTTACGTGCTGCCATTTCTGGTGCCGATGCTCGAAAATGCGGGTGCGAACGTACTGTTGCCCCGTGAACGCGACACGCAAACCAAAGAAATCATTGTGGACAACGACGAAGGTATTCATGATACATCCTTTTACTCAGAAAAAAAAGGTTCCAAAAGTTGGTCAACAGGGAATGTACCCGGTTTTGCTCAGTTAAAACAGCAGTATGTTGATTTTGAAAATCCATTCGAAGACGGCACTTTTCGGCAAACAGAAACTATTAAAAAAGGCTCGGAAACGACCGCAGAATGGACGCCCGAAATTCCAAAAACGGGAAAATATGCCATTTACATTTCTTACCATACCCTGCCTAAAAGCACCGAAGATGCGCATTACAGTGTTCTTCACAAAGGGGGAAAAACAGAATTCAAAGTCAACCAGAAAATGGGCGGCGGCACGTGGATTTACCTCGGAACTTTCAGTTTTGAAAAAGGGAAAAGCGGAAAAATCGTTTTGACCAATATTTCATCCAAAGCAGGACAAATTCTGACAGCCGATGGTGTGAAATTCGGCGGTGGCATGGGAAATATTGCCCGAAAGGTTTCGGCAGATGGCGCTACCGAAAACGTTCCGAGTTCACGAAGCAACGAACCGCAGGCGAAATTAGAAAATCCAAAAATCGATTATCCTTACGAAACGAGCGGATATCCGCGCTACACCGAGGCAGCCCGCTACTGGCTGCAGTGGGCGGGCGTTCCCGACAGCATTTACTCCGAAAGCAAAGGCCGAAATGACTACACCGACGACTACAAATGCCGTGGGCTATGGGTGAATTATCTGGCGGGTGGTTCGGCAGTCAATCCGAAGCAAAAAGGGCTGAATATCCCGGTAGATCTGGCTTTTGCATTTCATACCGATGCCGGCACTACCATGAACGACAGCATTATAGGCACACTCGGCATTTATTTTACCAATACCGAAACCGAAAAATATCCGAACGGGGTTTCCAGGAATGTGGCACGCGAACTCACCGACCGTGTTAATTCATTCATTGTCAGGGATATTCGCCAACTACATGAGCCCAATTGGACCCGACGAGGCATGTGGGATCGCTCCTACTTTGAAGCCCGCTCACCGAATGTGCCCACCATGTTACTGGAGCTGCTTTCGCACCAGAATTTTGCCGACATGCGCTACGGGCTCGATCCGCGTTTCCGCTTTACGGTAAGCCGCGCCATTTACAAGGGAATTCTTCAGTTTATTGCTTCGCAAAATTACATGAACTACGTGGTACAGCCACTTCCGGTGGATAATATGAGTTTGAGATTTACCGGAGGAAATGAAGTGGAACTAAGCTGGAAACCCGTTGCAGATCCACTGGAGCCGACAGCAAATGCCGAACAATACATCGTTTATCAGCGAATTGGCGATAGCGATTTCGATAACGGTACGCTCGTTCAG
>JAGPGR010000040.1 GCA_018055865.1 Paludibacteraceae bacterium
AATTTGATGAGAAAAATGCATATTTTGAGTTGAGTAATTACACCATGGTTTGCCGTCAGGTTGAAGGCCGATATCCAAATTACAACGGTGTGATACCCAAAAATAATCCCTTCAAAATTATTATCGACCGCCTCACATTGCTCAATACTCTGAAACGCGTTTCGGTATTCTCAAACCAGGCAAGCAATCTCATAAAACTTGATTTTTCTGAAAATCAGGTTCACGTTTCGGCTCAGGATATTGATTTCTCTATTTCTGCAGAAGAATTCATTCCCTGCCAATACGAAGGCGAAACCATCAAGATTGGCTTTAAATCAACTTTTTTGGTTGAAATGCTGGGCAATGTGGACTCCGCCGAAGTGGTGCTCGAACTGGCTGATCCGTCGCGTGCCGGAATCCTGCTTCCCCTTCAAAACGAAGAAGGAGAGGATATTCTGATGTTGTTGATGCCTATGCTGCTCAACGATTAATTTCAAAAAAAAACAATACAAAAAAGAAAAATTCAGGCAGAAAAGTATCAGAATTTACTTTTCTGCCTTCTTTTTTATACCCTTATTGACACATGAAACTGAACTTAAAGAACTCCATCGTCTTTTTCGATCTCGAAACTACCGGAACCAACATTGCTACTGATAGAATTGTAGAAATTTCGTTCCTGAAAATTATGCCCAATGGACGGGAAGAATCAAAAACTATGCGCATTAACCCCGAAATGCATATACCTGAAAGTGTTTCGGCCATTCATGGCATATACGACCGGGACGTTGCTGATTGTCCCCGATTTAAGGAAGTAGCCCGCGAAATAGCCCACGACATTGAAGGGTGCGATCTGGCAGGTTACAATTCTAATCGGTTTGATATTCCTCTACTGGCTGAGGAGTTTTTAAGAGCAGATGTAGATCTTGATATGAAAAAAAGAAAATTTGTTGACGTACAGGTTGTTTTTCATAAGATGGAACAACGTACACTGACGGCAGCCTACAAATTCTATTGCGACAAAGATTTGACCGATGCTCACAGCGCCGAAGCCGACACAAGAGCTACCTATGAAGTACTCAAAGCACAGCTCGAAAGATATCCCGAACTTAAAAACGATATCGAATTCTTATCCAATTTTACTACTCAAACTAACAATGCCGATTTTGCAGGTCGTATTATTTACAACGATCAAGGTGAGGAAATTATCAATTTCGGAAAATACAAAGGCCGCAAAGTGACCGATGTCTTGAAAAATGATATAGGATATTACGGTTGGATTATGAGCAATGATTTTACACTGGATACCAAAAAAGTGCTGACCAACATCAAGTTACGCGATTTTCAGAAATAGCAGCTGTATCTACCTTAAAACATTCGGAATCTTTTCTGCCGGCAACACTTTGAATGTTGTTGCTGATAATTCTGTCTTTCAGTATCGCTGATTCTCCTTTTTTTAAACAGAACAGCCTCCGGTACCATTTCTTCTTTTGCTTTATCGGAATTATCGACTTTTTACATCATTCAGGGGGATTAAAAATTAATTTTTAAAAACTTAAATCAAGATAGTTAAAAATGCTTTTATCAAACTATTCTTATTCAAATTGGCACAGACATTGCTGTTCTGTAGTTAAAGTTTTTTAAAATAATGATTTTTGTGAAGTTGAACAATGAGAAGTGAATTCAAATATATTCTATTGATACTTTTTGCAATAACTATACCCATTTTTATTGTTGCTCAAAGTACTTCCGTTACGGATAGAACCCCGGAGCAGGAGGCTGTAAAGCAAACTGAAAAGATGCAAAAGGAGTTGAACCTCACTCCCGATCAGGCGAAATCTGTGTACGAAATAAATCTCAGGTACGCCCGTGAGCGCAAACAAACCAACAAACGCTCAGATGCCGTAAACCGCATAAAATCCAAGAATGAAGAAATAGTCAAAGTGCTGAATGAACGCCAGAATTTCGAATTGCAATCAAAACGTTCGGAGGTTCAGTCGGTAGAAATAGATGGTAAGAGGCGCTTTACCCGAACTGACTCAAAACCCCGCGTGATACAACAAGACCGACCAGTAAGAACCAGGCAAAGCCCCCGCCAGTCTCAGCCGCTAATACCAGAAAGAGTTAATTCCCTGGACCAAAAAACAGATAGACCCGTAAGACAGAATACCAGAAGCAGAGATACCGAACTTCCGGTTATAAACGACCGAAATGAAACGTCAAAAACCAGCAGTTCAGACAATTATCGTTCATCAGAATCGACCAGGGGCTCATACTCCGGAACTAACAATAGCAGTTCGTCTGTGAAAAGCTCATCTCAACGGTCAACTCCCGTGCCATCAACCGTAAACCGGAGCTCATCTCAGCGTTCAGCAAGAGATTACGACAGCAGAAGATAACTACCGTGCATGCCAAATCCATATTTTAAATTCAAGCAGTTCACCGTGTTTCATCACAAATGTGCTATGAAAGTGGGAGCTGATGGAGTTACACTTGGTGCCTGGGCAGATGTCTCGGGAGCAAAATCCATACTGGATGCCGGATGCGGATCGGGTTTGATTACTTTGATGTTGGCTCAGCGAAGTGAAGCTAAGATAACAGCCATCGATATTGATGAACAAAGCATAGTACAAACGAAAGAAAATGTAGGAAACTCCCTCTGGGACAATCGTATACGTATAATTCACACCTCACTTCAGCAATTTGCTGAATCTTCTTTCAGAAAATTCGACCTGATAGTGTGTAATCCTCCTTTTTTTGTCAATTCGCTCAAGTCGCCTTCCGACTCCCGAACAAGAGCCCGCCATACCGATTCACTCTCGCACCTGGAACTGATTCTGGCCGTTGAGAAGTTATTGGCCGAAAAGGGTAAACTTTGTGTGATTCTGCCTGTGACCGAAGGAAATATTTTCAGCCAATTGGCCGAAAAACAGTGTTTTTTTTGCAGCCGTAAGGTTACGCTTTTCCCTAATACGGAAAAACCCGCAAAGCGACTTTTGCTGGAATTCAGAACAGAAATGACTGATTGTAAGGAAGATAAATTGACAGTGGAGAAAGAAAGGAATGTCTATACGTCTGAATATTCAGCGCTGGTCAAGGATTTTTATCTGGATAAAAATACGAGAGGGAAATAAATCAAAATTATTTTTCTTCGTTTTTCTTTTCAATAAATTTCCAAAGAAGTTTTGCTGCCAATACACTGCCCAACGTACCTGCAGCAGCTATTATAAAAGCCTCAAGACCGAGTTTACCAAATTGAGAAACCACCTGTTCGTTGGCCCCTATTTCCAGCCCGAGCAAAAACAATAGTAGCCAGATGAGTGTTATAATTAATCCTTGAAAAAACCTGATTTTTTTATTGCGAAGCAGGTATCCGACCAGGATTCCTGCCAGCATAGTGCTAAGTACAATGAACATTTGAGCCTTTTTTAATGGGTGCAAAGTTAAGACAAATATCAGGTACTGAAAAAGGATTGCCCGAAAAAGAATATAGAAAAAATCAACTGTGAAGTTCCAAAAAATGAGTAATTTTGCAGTTTCAAATTTTGCTTACAAAAAAAAAATAGATAATATGAGAAAGAAAGCCTTATTAATGATTTTAGATGGTTGGGGAATTGGCAACAAATCGGATGCTGACCTTATTGCAAGCACTCCAACACCCTATTGGGATAAACTTCTAGCTACGTATCCGAATACATACCTGCTGGCTTCGGGTGAAAATGTCGGATTGCCCGACGGTCAGATGGGAAATTCGGAAGTAGGCCATTTAAATATCGGTGCAGGACGTGTGGTTTATCAGGATTTAGTAAAAATTAACCGCGCTATTCGCGACAACAGCATCCTGCAAAATCCTGAAATAGTAAAAGCGTACTCGTATGCCCGAGATAACAGGAAAAAAATTCACTTACTGGGACTGGTTTCTGATGGCGGTGTTCACAGTTCGCTCGACCATCTGATGAAACTTATCGATATTGCCAACGAATACGGGGTTTCGGACACTTACGTGCATGCTTTTATGGATGGACGCGATACCGACCCAAAGAGCGGAAAAGGATTTATCGAACAACTTCAAAATCACATAGATAAAACCACAGGGAAAATAGCATCCATCATCGGGCGTTATTATGCCATGGACCGCGACAAACGCTGGGAACGTGTAAAACTGGCATACGACCTGCTGACCAAAGGCAAGGGAACTCCCGCTACTGATATGGTTCAGGCTATGCAACAGTCATATGATGAGGGTGTTACGGATGAGTTTATCAAACCGATTGTGAATGTGAATAACAACGGTCAACCTGTTGCCAAAATCGAAGAAGGCGATGTGGTCATTTTCTTCAATTTCCGTAACGACCGTGCTAAAGAACTTACAATAGTGCTGACACAGGAAGATATGCGTGAACACGGCATGCACACTATTCCATTGCAATATTTCACCATGACTCCTTACGACAGTAGTTTCAGAGGATTGAATGTATTGTACGATAAAGATAATGTGCAAAATACAATGGGAGAATATGTTTCGAGTCTTGGGTTGAAACAACTTCGTGTGGCCGAAACCGAAAAATTTGCCCATGTAACATTCTTCTTCTCAGGTGGTCGTGAATCTGAATTTCCCGGAGAAGAACGCATGCTCGTACCTTCGCCCAAAGTGGCAACCTATGACCTTCAGCCCGAAATGAGTGCTCCTGAAATAGCCGAAAAAATGGTTGATGCACTGAATTCGCAGAAATACGATTTCATTGTACTTAATTTTGCCAACGGCGATATGGTGGGACACACAGGCGTAAAAGAAGCCATTATAAAAGCGATAGAAACCATAGATACTTGTGTGGAAAAAGTAATTGAAGCAGCAAAAGCCAACGATTACGAAGCCATTATCATAGCTGATCACGGAAATGCTGATAACGCAATCAATTCCGATGGTTCGCCCAATACAGCTCATTCGTTGAACCCCGTTCCGTTTGTTTATGTTACCAACGACAAAAATGCAAAAATCGGTAACGGCATTTTAGCGGATGTATCACCTACAATTTGTCAGATTCTGGGAATAGAAACTCCGAAAGAAATGACGGGCAAGGGATTAATCACTTTTTAACGTTAAGTATTTATCCAGATAAAACGCTGTAAGTACTGCTACTTACGGCGTTTTTTGTAAACGAAATGATTATATTTGCAAATAAATTAGTTGACATGAATCTTCAGCAAGAACTTACAAAACGTATTTTGGTGCTCGATGGCGCCATGGGTACCATGATACAACGTCACAAACTGGATGAAAATGCTTATCGTGGAGAGCGGTTTTCGGATGTGGATATCCTTCAGAAAGGGAACAATGATTTGCTCGTGCTTACACAACCCGAAATAATCTATAAAATTCACTGTCAGTATCTTGAAGCCGGAGTTGATATTATTGAAACGAATACATTCAATGCACAACGAATTTCGATGGACGATTACGGGATGCGAACTTATGTGCGCGAGATGAACCTCCGGGCAGCCCGGCTGGCCCGGAAAGCAGCGGATGAATATACTGCAAAAAATCCAGAAAAACCGCGTTTTGTAGCCGGTGCAGTTGGACCTACCAACAAAACAGCTTCCATGTCGCCCGATGTTAATAATCCGGCGTTCAGAGCTGTGAATTTTGATGATTTAGCCGAAGCATACAAAGAGCAGATGATGGCGTTGATAGAAGGGGGAGTGGATGCTTTGCTTATCGAAACCATCTTTGATACGCTGAATGCAAAAGCGGCGCTCTACGCAGCCGAAGAAGCAATGAAAGAACTTCAGAAAAGAGTGGATGTGATGCTTTCGGTCACTGTAACCGACAAAAGTGGACGTACATTATCCGGACAAACGATTGGAGCATTCCTTGCATCGATTTCTCATGCAGACTTGCTTTCTGTAGGCCTAAACTGCTCGTTTGGTGCCCGTGACCTGAAGCCTTATTTGCAGGAAATGGCCAAAAGAGTGCCTCTTTACGTAAGTGCATATCCCAATGCAGGACTGCCCAATCAATTTGGCGAATACGACGAAACTCCTGTGAAAATGGCGGAACAGGTGAAAGAATATTTCGATGAAAAACTGGTCAATATTATCGGCGGATGTTGCGGAACAACCCCTGATCACATAGCTGAATATTCAAAATTGATTAAAAATACACTGGTAAGAATTCCTCCCGAAAAAGATGACAGTCTCCATTTGAGCGGATTGGAAGAAGTCGTGATTAACGACGATTCTCTTTTTCTCAACATTGGCGAGCGATGCAATGTGGCCGGATCACGCAGGTTTCTGCGTTTAATCAACGAGAAGAACTACGAAGAAGCATTGTCTATTGCCCGCAAACAGGTGGACGATGGTGCTCAGGTTATTGATATCAATATGGATGATGCCATGCTCGATAGCAAAGCTGAAATGGTTACATTTCTGAATTATCTGGTCTCTGAACCGGAAATAGCCCGTGTTCCGGTTATGATTGATAGTTCGAAGTGGGAGGTGATAGAGGCCGGACTCAAATGCATACAGGGAAAATGTATTGTCAATTCCATCAGTTTGAAGGAAGGTGAGGATGATTTTCTTGAAAAAGCCCGATTAGTTAAACAATACGGTGCTGCTGTTGTGGTGATGGCATTTGATGAAAAAGGACAAGCAGATAGTTTTGAAAGAAAAACGGAAATTTGCTCACGAGCGTACAAACTGCTGACCGAAAAAATTCAATTTCAGCCTCAGGATATTATTTTCGATCCCAATGTGCTGGCTATTGCAACCGGTATTGAGGAACACAACAACTATGGTGTTGACTTTATAAATGCAACGAAATGGATAAAAGAAAATTTGCCATTTGCCAAAGTCAGCGGCGGTGTAAGCAATTTATCATTTTCTTTCCGTGGAAATGATCCGGTGCGCGAAGCCATTCATTCTGTGTTTTTGTATTATGCCATACAGGCCGGCATGGATATGGGAATTGTGAACGCAGGGATGCTGCAGATTTATGAAAACATTCCGGTCGAAATGCTTGAACACGTGGAAGATATAGTGCTGAACCGACGTCCGGATGCTACCGAAAGGATGATTGAACTGGCTGAGAAAATAAAAAACGAAAATTCAAACGCGAAAGTCGAACACGTGGATGCCTGGCGTTCGGAATCGTTGCCCGGGCGCCTGGAATATGCCCTGATAAAGGGAATCAGCAATTATATGGAAGATGATATTGCTGAAGCACTTGAGGTTTATGCTTCTCCTATCGAAATCATTGAAAAGCCGCTGATGAACGGAATGAATATCGTCGGAGAATTGTTTGGTGCCGGCAAAATGTTTCTGCCGCAAGTGGTGAAAACTGCACGGACGATGAAGAAGGCTGTTGCTATTCTGCAACCGGAAATTGAGAAAACCAAAGTACCCGGACAAAGTTCATCAGCCGGTAAGTTTCTGATTGCCACCGTGAAAGGAGATGTGCATGATATTGGTAAAAATATTGTAGCGGTAGTGCTGGGTTGCAATAATTTTGAGGTGATTGACCTGGGTGTGATGACTCCCACCGAAAAAATTATCCAAACTGCCATCGACCAGAAAGTGGATATTGTGGGGGTGAGCGGGCTCATTACGCCTTCGCTTGAAGAGATGTGCAACGTGGCTGCCGAAATGGAAAAAGCAGGGTTGCAAGTGCCTTTGTTGATTGGCGGCGCTACCACCTCCAAACTGCATACAGCCGTAAAAATTGCTCCAAATTACAGCCAACCGGTTATTTATGTGAAAGATGCTTCGCTGAATACGGCTGTGGTAGCCAAATTGATGAACCCTAAAACAAAACCGGAATTTGTTGAAGAAATAAGACAGGAATACGAAGTACTTCGGCTCAAACAATCACCAAAAGAGAATTTGCTGTCGTTGGAAGAGGCAAAAAGCAGAAGACCGAAGTTATTTTAAAGCCTCAAAAATCAACTAATTAGAGAATTTTTTGAGATATGAGGAATATCCTTCTATTCGATTAATGAAATGGCAGTAATATAGTATCTTCGTGAGATTAGGGGGCTGGTATCTCATCTATTCCCACTAAAGTCTGTTCGCCCGTTTTCATGTTTTTCAGCATCACTTTATTCTCTTTCATTTCTGTTTCGCCTACGATGGCTACGTACGGAATTTTCTTGTTGTCGGCATACGTCAGTTGCTTTTTCATTTTGGCTGGTTCGGGATATATTTCCACGTTGATGCCGCGCTTGCGGAGTACGTTAGCCCAGGGCAGGCAGTAGGCGAGTTCTTTTTCTCCAAACGCAACGAACAAAATCTGAGTTTGCTCTTCTGAAGTTTCGGGATAAAGATTGAGCAGGTTCAGCACGTCGTAGATACGGTCGGCGCCAAATGAAATGCCCACACCCGAAACCCCTTCCATGCCGAAAACTCCGGTCAGATTATCATATCGTCCGCCGCCGGTAATACTGCCGATTTCTACGTCCAGCGCTTTCACTTCGAAAATGGCGCCGGTGTAGTAATTCAAACCGCGTGCTAATGTCAAATCCAGCTCAATTGCGGTTTTAATATTTACGGTTTCGCACAGATTGAAGATGGTTTCCAATTCTTCCACCCCTTTCATACCCACTTCAGAGTTGGCTACAATCGTTTTCAGCTGGTTCAGTTTCTCCCGGTTGCTTCCCGAAAGTTTCAAAATCGGTTGGATATTCTCAATCACAGTTGCAGAAATACCTTTTTCAGCCATCTCTTTGTTTACGTTTTCTAATCCGATTTTATCCATTTTGTCGATGGCAACGGTAATATCGGTAATTCGTTCTGTTTCGCCCAAAATTTCGGCAATTCCCGAAAGGATTTTTCGGTTGTTAATTTTCAGTACCACGTTGATCCTCAGGCGTCTGTACACTTCGTCTACAATCTGAATCAGCTCCAGTTCGTTGATAAGCGAGTTGCTTCCTACTACATCCACGTCGCATTGGTAAAACTCCCGGTAACGTCCTTTTTGCGGACGGTCAGCTCGCCATACCGGTTGTATTTGGTAGCGTTTGAAAGGAAAAGTGATTTTATCGCGGTTTTGAACCACAAAGCGGGCAAAAGGCACAGTCAAATCATAGCGCAACCCTTTTTCAGCGATTTTACCGGTCAGTTTGATGCTGTTTTTTTCATTCAGTTCCTCATCCGAAACACTTGCGAGAAAATCACCGGAATTTAGAATTTTGAAAAGCAATTTGTCACCTTCTTCGCCGTATTTTCCCATCAGGGTCGAAAGATTTTCCATAGCCGGTGTTTCTATTTGCTGAAAACCGTACAGGCGAAAAACATCTCTTATGGTATTGAAGATGTAATTCCGGTTAGCCATTTCCTGTGGCGTAAAATCGCGGGTTCCTTTTGGTATGGAGGGTTTCATAGGCGGCACCTAATCCCTAAAGGGGATTTTTTTATGATTAATGAAAATAATGTTGATTTAAGAATAAAAAAAGGCATTTCAAAACTGAAATGCCTTTATAAGATTGAGAATAAAATCATCCCGGTTTGCTTTTATACAAACTTCCCATCAGGGGTGGGGGAATTTCTTACTTTCTAATACCTAATTCCTTGATGATAGCACGGTAGCGGTTGATGTCTTTTTTGATCAGATAATCAAGTAAACGACGACGTTTACCAACCAGCATTGTTAAGGCGCGTTCAGTTGAAAAATCTTTTTTGTTCTTTTTCAAGTGTTCGGTCAAATGGTTGATACGAAAGGTGAACAGAGCAATTTGAGATTCTGCTGAACCAGTATCGCTTTCAGATTTTGCTCTTCCGTGATCTTTGAAAAGTTCTGTTTTTTTCTCAGAAGTTAAATACATAATAATGAATTGTTTGAGTTATACGTTAAGAACGGAGCTTTCACTCATAGTTCCAATAATTTTTCGTCTGCAAAGGTAATATTTTTATTTTAATTGACGGCATGTATTGCCCTGTTTTTTTTCAGAAAAACATCTGTAAGCGCGTGTTTCTTCCAATCTCGGTCCATTTTTTTCAAAATCGGATAGCAAGCCCACGCTGATAAAATGCCGATAACAGACCCGGCAAGTATATCAGCAGCAAAGTGTTGCGACAAATACACGCGTGAATAGCCTGTCAAAGCAGCCATAAAGAAGAAAAGCAGTTTCAACCATTTATTCCTGACACATAATGAAAAGCCGAAAAACAAAGCAAAACTTGTAACAGTGTGACCTGACGGAAAACTATGAATAGAATACATATCCACACCCTGAACAAGCGGTAAAGCTATATCAGGAAAATGTTGCTGAAAATAGAGCAGGGGACGCGGCTCGTTGAAGGCAAGCTTGGCTGTACTGGATACAGTGAATCCAACTAACTGTGATACAGTCATATACGTGGCAATGCTGTAACGATAGAAAAATAAAAGTACCAGAATAATATTAGGCACAAGTAATCCGCCCCACTCAGTCCAAAGGCGAAAAAACCAATCACCAAATGCTGTATGATTTGAATTCATCAGCAAATGCAATTCTGCTGCAGGATACTGAAAGACCGCAGCCAACAATACGATGAAAAAAAGTATGTAAAGGGTTAAAAAATAATGTAAATGCTGTGTGTTTGGTTTCATTGCTTAAAAAACTATTATCTATAAACTGTCATGCCATTTTTTTTGCTCTCAGAATTTCCCTTTTTCCGGGAGGTCCCGGGAGCCTTTCCACCGTAAAACCGGCTGCCAGCATGGCTCTTCTTACAGCACCTTTGGCACAGTAAGTTGTCAAAACAGCATTATCTTCAGCACAATGATAGAGTTTTCTGAACATATCTGCACTCCACATTTCAGGTTGTTTCTCTGGCGAAAAGGCATCGAAGTAGATAACATCAAATCTGATGCCCCCATTTATTTGCATAAAATCAATGGCTGTAAAATCTGTCTGAATTTTTGTTAAAGAAAAATGCTGCGTGATTTGAATTTTTTCATTCCAGGAGGCTCTGTGTATTTTCTCAAAAACTTCCCTACTCCGGTTACCATAAAGTTCAGGATAATTCAGCTTCAAAGCCAGTAAGACCGGTACAGGAAATAATTCAATGGCAGTGTAGTTTATTTTTTTAACATTATATTCACCTTCTGGGAGTAGAGTAAGGG
>JAGPGR010000289.1 GCA_018055865.1 Paludibacteraceae bacterium
CTACAAAGCCTCTGATGCTATTGAAATAGATAATTCCAACCTTTCGCTTGAAGAACAGCGAGAACTGCTGAAAACATTATTCCATCAAAAAGCGTTTTAAATATAATCTTTGAACCTGAATATAAAGTAAGTTCGGAGAATCAATCTGAGCTTTTCAGGTTGTTTTTTGTTTCTAATAAATTCGAAAACTTTCAAGTCAAATTCGCATTTTTTTACCCGAATATTGCTTTTCCGGCTTATATATAAAAATCTGGCAGAGTTATTCTTTATAAAGTAAAATCGGCTTTAAATGATATGTGAAAAAATGGTTTATAATTGAAACTTTTTGGAATAAATAAAAATTCTGACTTTCAAATCATGGTAAATGTAGAAATTGATTCAAAATCAGGCTTTTGCTTCGGCGTAGTGAATGCTATAAAGAAAGCCGAAGAAGAATTAACTAAAGGAACTCCGGTGTATTGCTTGGGCGACATTGTACACAACGGACAGGAAGTAAAACGATTGTCCCGTTTGGGATTAGTAACCATTACACACGAAGAATTCAGGCAATTGCGAAATGTAAAAGTGATGTTTCGGGCACATGGTGAACCTCCCTCCACGTATAAAATTGCAAAACAGAACAACATAGAGCTGATTGACGCATCCTGTCCGGTAGTACTCAAACTTCAAAGCCGGATAAAAAAATCCTACGAATCGGCAAAGGAGAACCAGCAAATGCTTATTTACGGAAAGCCCGGACACGCCGAAATTATCGGTTTGCTGGGTCAGGTAGATGAAAATGCCATTGTGATTGAAAATGAGGATGATTTGTCGAAAATCGATTTCACTAAAAACGTAAGACTCTTTTCACAAACAACCAAATCGCTCGAAGGGTTTAATCACCTTGTAAAAACTATTTCGGAACGAATGGCACCCAATGCTACGTTTGAATATTCTGATACAATTTGCCGCCAGGTAGCCAACAGAATTCCAAATATTGCTATCTTTGCAAAGAAAAATGAAATCATTCTTTTTGTAAGCGGCAAGAAAAGTTCAAATGGTAAAGTGCTATACGAACATAGTAAAAGCATTAATCCAAATACTTATTTGATAAGTGATCCGGAAGAAGTTGACCTGCTAAACCTCGATTTGACAAAGAAAATAGGAATTTGCGGAGCAACTTCAACCCCGAGCTGGCTAATGGAAGCAGTGGCAGACAGATTAAGAAAAAAAGAAATTAATAACGAATAACAACACTGAAACGGATGAATGTAATATCCGTCGAAAAAACTGAATATATGGAATACAAATTGAAATGTATTGGAATACTAACATCGGGCGGCGATGCTCCCGGTATGAATGCGGCAATACGTGCAGTGACCCGTGCCGCTATTTTTAACGGAATAAGTGTAAAAGCAATTTATCGTGGTTACAAGGGACTGATAACAGGAGAGATAAAAGAATTTCAGACCCAAAATGTCAGTAATATCATTCAGCAGGGTGGTACAATTCTCAAAACAGCCCGGTGTGATGAATTCAGAACAACCGAAGGACGCAAACAGGCTTATGAAACCCTGAGAAAAGAAGAGATAGATGCTCTGATTGTGATTGGAGGCGACGGAACCTTTACCGGTGCCCGTGTGTTTGCACAGGAGTTTAATATACCGATTGTTGGGTTGCCCGGCACCATCGATAACGACCTGTTTGGCACCGATTCGACCATTGGATATGATACAGCTCTCAATACCATTGTGGAGGCAGTAGATAAAATACGCGATACAGCTTCCTCGCACGAACGACTTTTCTTTATCGAAGTGATGGGACGCGATGCCGGATTTTTGGCACTCAACAGCGCGCTGGCATCCGGAGCCGAAGCTGCCATCATTCCCGAACGAGAAACGAAAGAAGACCAACTGGCAGAACTGATCCAGAATGGCTTCAGAAAATCAAAAAACAGCAGTATAGTCATTGTGGCCGAAAGCGAAGTAACCGGTGGAGCCAACGGACTGGCCGAACGTATGCATCGGGAATATCCCGGCTACGATGTTCGTGTAACCATTCTGGGCCATATTCAGCGTGGTGGTTCGCCTACAGCTTATGATCGTATTCTGGCAAGCCGGATGGGTGTGGCAGCTATTGATGCACTGATGGATGAGCAGCGAAGCATCATGATTGGTATTGTGAACGATGAAATAGTACATGTGCCGTTTACCAAAGCCATCAAGGATGATAAACCCGTGAATGAAAGATTGCTGGGGGTACTGCAGATGCTTTCCATTTAACATTCTCAAAAAAACCGGCTTGAAAGGATTCAAACCGGCTTTTTGAGAATTTACACACAAAAAAGTATTCTTTTAAGATATGATATCTGTACTTTTTGTTTGTCTGGGCAATATTTGCAGGTCGCCGATGGCTCAAACCGTATTTGAGGAAATCATTAAATTAAACGGGCTTCGTAATGATTTTTATGTGGATTCTGCCGGTTTACTTGATTATCACGAGGGCGAAAAAGCCGATTCGCGCATGCTTATACACGCCTCTCTGAGAGGGTATGAAATTACACACCGTTCGCGTCCGGTTCAGAAAATGGATTTTGAAAAATTTGATTACATTGTGGGCATGGACGACCAGAATATGAGGGCGTTGAGCCGAATGGCCTCTTCGGTAGAGGAACGCTCTAAAATTTACAAAATGACAGATTTCCTTCAGAAACTGCAGGCCGACTCTGTACCAGATCCTTATTACGGAGGCGATGCCGGTTTTGTAAAAGTAATTGACTTGCTTGAAGATGCTTGTGAAGGACTTTTCAGCCAGATCCGCTACAAGGTACATTCAGAATAAGTTATTACCATTAAACTGTTTTTAATTGTTATAAATGTGAAAAAAGATTGTATCAGAGAAAGATGGCTCATGTTTTGCAATAGTTATTGTTAAAATTACAACTTACATATTTATTTAGCTAAACTTAAAAATACGAATTATGAAAAAAACAATGTTGAAAATGTCAGTCTTTACATTACTGACAATATTTATTGCCTCATGTGCTAAAGAACCTGATTTAGGCACTGTTACACTCGATCCATCCTCCAAAACAGTAAAATTCGGTGAGATATTCAGTATTAAACCCATGTATAGTGTTACCGGAGTGGCCAAAGATAAAACGTACACCTGGAAATCGAGTGCAGACTCCATAGCAAGTATCAAAATGATATCCGGAGGATATGGTGAAGTTACTCCCAAGCGCATCGGACAGGCTACGATAACTTACGCTTCAACCGATGGTAAAATCATCAAAACAGCTTTGGTTACTGTTGATCCCCGATCTACCATTCTCAATGGCATTTATTTCAAAAATGGTGCAACTCAGAGCGATATTAATAACAA
>JAGPGR010000290.1 GCA_018055865.1 Paludibacteraceae bacterium
ACAGGAAAAAGCGAATATGCTCAGAATTCCGGTTAATATTGTATAACAGTAATACTTTATCATAAATCATAAGTAAATTTAAGAACAAAAATAGCATTAAATAATCATTTTTCCTCCATTCATCTGCAAAATGAAAGGAAAAGACAGATATTTTGTTTTATATAGTCACTTTAGGGCATTTGGCACAACAATTGAATTACTAACGTACCACACTACAAAAAACATTCATAAAACAATGACATACAGCTTGTTGTGAAAATTCATTTTCCATACAAGACTGAACGAATGCCATTTTGGCAGTCAACAATGGCATAAAAGAGAAAAAAAGACAGATGAAGAAACAGTTCGACAGTTTATTTACAAACGAAATGATGGGAGAATCGGAAGTTTATCCGATTATTTCACTGGATGAAAATCCCACCGAGATTAACCTCAATCCGGGCGATGAATTACCTATTTTGCCCCTTCGCAACATGGTTATTTTTCCGGGCGTACTTGTTCCGGTTTCGGTAGCACGCCCCAAGTCGTTGCGGCTTATTCGCCAGGTACAAGCCAACGACGGATTGATAGGCGCCTGCACACAAATAGACAAAAAAGTGGAAGATCCTACCCTGGATCAACTTTACAAAACGGGAGTGGCAGCACAGATAGTGCGTGTGCTCGAAATGCCCGACAGCACCACCACCGTGATTCTGGAAGGAAAAAAACGTTTCCGTCTGGGCGAACTTGTACACAATAAGCCCTACATGAAGGCCAAAGTATATCCGGTAGACGATATGCTGCCCGATTCTTCCGACAAGTCATTCATTGCATTATCTTCATCCATACGCGATCTGGCTGTAAAAATTATCGAAAGTTCCGGTATTATTCCTCCTGAAATGGCATTTGCTATCCGGAATATTGAGAATCCGGTATTTCTGATCAACTATATTTGTACCAATTTCGGTATCAATGTAGAAGAAAAACAGCGTCTGCTCGAGATTGAAGAGGTGATGGAGCGGGGCTATCAATTGCTCAACCTGCTGAACAAAGAGTTTCAAATGATTGAAATAAAGGCTTCCATACAGAATAAAGTGAAGGAAGGCATTGACCAGCAGCAGCGCGAATACTTTCTGCAACAACAAATAAAAACCATACAGAACGAACTTGGCGAAAATTCTCCCGAATACGATGCACAAGAATTCAGAACACGCGCAAAAACAAAAAAATGGACAGAGCAGGTAGCCAAAATATTCGACAAAGAACTTCGTAAACTGGAACGCATGAGCCAGCATTCGCCGGAATACACCGTGCAGCTCAACTACGTGGAAACCATGCTCGACATTCCGTGGGGAGAATACACCAAAGACAATTTCAACCTGAAAAATGCCCGGAAAGTGCTTGAGAAAGACCACTTCGGCATGGATACGGTGAAAGAACGCATTCTGGAACACCTGGCCGTACTGAAACTCAAAGGTGATATGAAATCGCCCATAATTTGTCTTTACGGACCTCCGGGAGTGGGTAAAACTTCACTCGGCAAATCCATTGCAGCTGCACTGGGCAGAAAATACGTGCGTATGTCGCTGGGCGGACTGCACGATGAGGCCGAAATTCGCGGTCATCGCCGCACATACATTGGCGCCATGCCCGGACGCATTATGCAAAACATCAAAAAAGCAGAATCGGCCAATCCGGTATTTGTACTGGACGAAGTAGATAAAATCAATGCCGATTACAAAGGCGATCCATCTTCGGCTTTGCTCGAAGTGCTGGACCCCGAACAAAATCATGCTTTCCACGATAATTATCTGGACATTGACTTTGACCTTACAAAAGTGCTTTTCATAGCCACTGCCAACAATTTGAATGCCATACCGCGTCCGTTGCTGGACCGGATGGAACTCATAGAAGTGAGCGGCTACACCCAGGAAGAAAAAGTAGAAATTGCAACTCGTCACCTGGTGCCCAAAGAACTGGAAAATCACGGACTTACAGGTGAACAGATTAAATTGTCAAAACCAATTGTCAGTCAGGTGATTGATCAGTACACCCGTGAATCGGGTGTGCGCGAACTGGACCGCAAAATAACCGGGCTAATGAGAAAAGTGGCCTTAAAAGTAGCAACAAAGGAAAAGTACAACATCGATATTACTTCCGAAGATGTGAAAGCCTATCTAGGTACCCCGCGATACATCCGCGACAAATATGAGGGCAATGAATACGCCGGAGTAGTTACAGGACTTGCCTGGACAAGTGTAGGCGGGGAAATTTTGTTTATCGAAAGCAGTTTGAGTCCGGGTAAAACACCTACCCTCACACTGACCGGAAATCTGGGTGATGTAATGAAAGAATCGGCCATGCTGGCTCTGCAATACATCAAAGCGCACACCGGCGAACTGGAAATAGATCAAAAACAAATAGAAGAAAACAGTGTACATGTTCATATACCCGAAGGAGCTATCCCCAAAGACGGTCCTTCGGCCGGAATAACGATGGTGACTTCACTGGTTTCAGCTTTTACCAAACGGAAAGTAAGGAAAAATGTGGCCATGACAGGAGAAATTACCCTGCGCGGCAAAGTGCTTCCCGTAGGTGGAATTAAGGAGAAAATACTGGCTGCCAAGCGAGCCGGCATTTCCGACATAGTAATCTGCGAAGAAAATCGCAAAGACATCGACGAGATAAAACCGGTTTACCTCAAGGGACTGAAATTCCACTATGTAACCGACATCATGGAGGCGATTGATTTTGCACTACTGAAAGAAAAAGTAAAATAACACATTACAGATTTCGGTTTTCGACAACTTCAATTCTCAAAAAATTTACATAAAAGAAATCTGATGGACGGTTTTTTGAAAAAAACAGTAGTTTTATTCTTCATTTTCAAAATTTTATCTACATTTGTGCCGATATGAATCCGGAAATTTTAACAGCCGTAGCTTTAGGAATTGGATTGAGCGCCAGTACCGGCTTCAGGGTCTTCATCCCGATGCTGGTTGCCAGTGTGGCTTCTCACTTCAATATTCTGCCTGCTACCGAAAGTTTTGCATGGCTCGGCAGTTGGACAGCCATGATTACTTTCGGAGTGGCTACCGTTGTGGAGGTGCTGGCTTATTATATTCCCTTTGTAGATAACTTGCTCGATACGGTGACTACACCCATGGCTGTTGGGGCGGGAACGCTCCTGATGACTTCCGTGCTTCCGGTGGACAATGAGCTGATGAAATGGATTATGGGATTCGTAGTGGGCGGCGGTGCAGCTGCCACTATGCAGAGTGGAAGCGTTCTTTCAAGGCTTTCGTCCAGCAAATTTACGGCAGGCACGGCCAATCCCATTGTTTCCACAGGTGAGAATGTGGCAGCACTCAGTACTTCAG
>JAGPGR010000291.1 GCA_018055865.1 Paludibacteraceae bacterium
GAAAAGAAGCAGTTGTCTCATTTTTCTGTTTTTATATTGATTTATAAAGCAAAACTCACAAACAAGCTTTATTGTTCGTGTTTTTTTATCGTTTTAAATCTTTCTTTTGTTTTTTTTATGGAATATCCGGCTCTTTTGTATCTAACCCTATCAGTAAAAACAGGAATGGCCGACCTTAAAGATGTAGTAACCTCATTGTAACACCTTCTTCTCATTATTGAAATACACGTTTCGTAATTTTGCGGCATCAAATTACGAAACTTTATAAGCTCAATGAGACTACAAAATTACTTACGCTCTTTTCTTCTTGTTTTGGTCGTTATCACGGCTCAGTTAATTGTTGCACAGACTACTATTCAGGGCCATGTGATGGACAAAAAACTCAAAGAGCCACTAACAGGAGCTGCTATTCTTATCGAAGGCACCACCAACGGCACCACCGCCGACATCGACGGCAATTACACTTTGACTGCTGCCCCCGGCAAATACACATTGATTGTTTCATACGTTTCGTACACATCGCAACGTATACTGAATGTAGTAGTAGAAAAAGGAAAACCTACGATTGTGAATATCGACATGGAAGAGGCTTCGCTGATGCTCGAAAGTGTGCAGGTAGTGGCGCAGCGCCGCACCGACACCGAACTGTCCATGCTTAAAAATGTGCGTTCGGCAGTGCAGGTGGTGAATGGTATTTCGTCGCAACAAATCGGCAAAACGCTCGATCGCGATGCTTCGGAAGTAGTAAAACGTGTGCCGGGTGTCACCATTCAGGACAATCGCTTTGTTGTGGTGCGCGGACTGAACCAGCGCTACAACAATGTGTGGCTCAACAATGCCGCCACACCGAGTAGCGAAACCGACGTGAAAGCTTTTTCTTTCGATGCTATTCCAAGCAATATGATCGATAACATGATGATTTACAAAACCGGATCGCCTGAATTATCGGCCGAAGCCACCGGAGGATTTATAAAAATAGCAACAAAGAATATTCCTGACGAAAACTTCCTGAACGTGGAATATGGTTTGGGTTACAATGATGTGACTACATTTAAAGATACGTATCATTTGCCTTCACAATCGCTCGATTTTCTGGGTTTGGGAAGCAATGCCCGCAATACGCCTTCGGGTTTTCCTGCAAATCTCAACGCTGTATCCGTGGTTGAGCGTGATGCGTCTGCTTTAAAACTCAGTAACAACTGGGTGGCGCAACAGATCAGCGCTTTGCCCAATCAGAAACTTTCGGTAGCCTTTGGTAAAAAGTGGAACCTGAGCGAAGGGGCAAAACTTGGAACAATTACTTCGCTTACCTACAGCAACAGTTCGTCCACCCGAAGCAATATGAGCAATTACATGTACGAACGTTTCGATCCGGTCACCGAAACTCCCACGCATCTCTATAGGTACAATGCCGATATTTACTCCACCGACTTTAAGGTGGGATTGATGCACAACTGGGCTTATCAAACTGCCAACGGCACAAGACTTGAATTCAAAAACATACTGAACCAGATAGGTGTGGACAAAACGGCAAACACCTATGGATGGAACAACTACCGTCAGGGAAATTTCAAATACTTCAACAATCAATATTCAAGCCGTACTACCTATTCGGGACAGTTGAGCGGTAACCATAAGTTGCAGAACAACGATGACAAAAAGCTGGACTGGAACCTTGGATTTGCTTATGCCAATCGCATCGAACCCGATCGTCAGAACTGGAGCATGAAGGAAAATGCTGCAGGAGCTTATGAATATGTGTTGCCCGATGTGCCGAGTATCAACGAACTGGGACGGCTCTACATGACCAACCATGAATACGTTAGCACTGCCGCACTGAATTACGACAGGAAATTGTTGCTGGGCGATATCGTTTCGACAGTGAAAGCCGGAGCTTACGGTGAGTATAAAACCCGTAACTTTTCGGAGCGGAGTATCACTTATCGCAAGGCTTATGGTGCGCTTGGCGACGATGAAGTGAATGCGCTTGGTTTCGAAACGCTTTTCACTACACCCTATCTCGGACAGGGAAAAGTAATCAGTGTGGACGAACAAACCAACATTGCCAACACCTACGATGCACAAAATCTATTGGGTGCCGGTTATTTGTCGCTTAGCTTGCCTCTGGGAATGCTGAATGTGAGCGGAGGTGTGCGCGCCGAATACAACCGCTTGATGTTGAATGGCTATTACAATGCCAGTTCTCCCGTAAAGGTTGACAATCCTACACTTCAGTTTTTTCCTTCGTTGAATACTTCCTACAGTTTTAACGAAAAAACCCTCATTCGTTTGGCTTATGCGCATACTATCAACCGTCCTGAATTTCGCGAAGTATCTCCGCTGAGCTATTACGATTTCACTGAGAAAAACTCTGTAAAAGGAAATCCTGCACTGAAAGATGCTACGATTCAAAATGTAGATTTCCGTTTCGAACATTACCCTACGCCCAACGAAACATATACAGTGGCAGCATTTTATAAACACTTTAGCAATCCTATTGAAATGGTAAGTGTGGGCACAGGAAATGAGTTTTCGTTCGAAAATGCCATTGGCGCTGTTAACTACGGATTGGAGCTTGAATTGAAGAAATCTCTCGAAACCCTGATCGGACTCAGAAATTTTAGTGTAAATGTAAATGCTTCTTACATTTTCAGCAAGGTGGAGTTTGAAAACACACAAACCGAACGGAGCCGTCCGTTGCAAGGTCAGTCGCCTTACGTGCTGAATGCCGGTTTATTTTATCAAAACGACAAAGCCGGTCTTTCTTCTTCCATTATGTACAATGTAATGGGAAAACGCATTTTGGTGGCAGCTCAATTAAATCATGGCGAAGTGGTAACACCTGATATTTATGAAATGCCCCGCAATGTGGTCGATTTTTCGTTGAACAAAAAAGTGGGCCAACGCCTCGAACTTAAACTCGGCGTAAAAGACCTGTTGGCACAGAACTATATAACGCAGCAAACGTATGAATACCTTAAAGATGGAGAAACAAAATCGGCAACACTTAACAATAAAGTTTATAATCTGGGGCGCACCTGGTCACTGGGCGTTAATTACAAATTCTGACAAAACCCATTGGTGAATACACAACAAGAGGCTGTTTCATTTTTTTGAAACAGCCTCTTTGTTTGTGTAAGCTTAGCAATATCTGAATTAATACTTGCGGAGCGAAAAGATAAAACTCAAGCCACCTGTGGACACTGACTTGGCCGAAATAGTTCCCTTATGTAGCAATACTGCATTTTTTACAATGGCTAAGCCGAGGCCTGTACCACCTATTTTTCGGCTTCGTCCTTTATCAACACGGTAAAAACGTTCGAATACTTTACCCAAATGCTCTTCGGCAATTCCCA
>JAGPGR010000292.1 GCA_018055865.1 Paludibacteraceae bacterium
CGGATATCTTCTGCTGGATAGCATTCTGTTTGTCAATAAAGGGAAAGAGCTGGCAATGAACCTGTTGCTCTTCGAGTCGGAAGTGGGCAACGGGTCTAAATTTTCGGTAACATCCGAACTTATCAACGGAACTTTTGATGGCAACTTCAAGTACAGCACCATTCCGCAAACCGTGACTTCCATGCTTCAAAACTACCTGCCGGCACTTTCGGGCAAAAACGTGATACGGAAACTGAAAACCAACGGGGGAGATAATCATATCGATATCGATCTGACCATCAACGACACAAAACTGCTCTCGGATGTATTGGAATTGCCCTTTACGCTGGATGGAACCACTTCTGTGAAGGGCTACCTGGATGAGCTAAGCCAGCTGTTGGAAATCAGGGCAGAAACTCCGTATCTTTCTTTCGGAAAACGCAAAATACAGGATATACTGGTAAATGTGAATAATGCAGATATGCAACTGAACCTCGCTGCAAGCGGAAAGTACAATTTTGCTACTGATTTTCTGAATCTGAATCTGAAAGCTTCTGCATCAAATGACTCACTCTATACCCAACTGGCATGGCAGAATAACGATTCTATTCTGAATGCCGGAGAATTACAGGCTTCTACCCGTTTCTTCAAAGAAAATGATCTGACTTCTGCCAGAATAAATATCAATCCCACTCAGTTTATACTTTCCGACTCAGTTTGGGACATCGGTGCATCCCAAATTACTGTAAATCCGGATTCGACGCTTGATATACAGAAATTCAAAATTCACAAGAACGATCAATATATCCTGATTGACGGATTGCTTTCCAGAAATAATTCGGATGTGCTGGAAGTGGAAATGAATGAAATCGACATCGATTACATCCTGAGCTTAATCCGGTTTAATCCTATCTCGGTGAAAGGAAAGGCTACAGGCATTGCAAGTATTCACGGAGTGCTCCGCCAGCCTATTTTTGAATCAAATCTGTATGTAAAGAATGCTTACCTGAATAATTCGCTTCTGGGCGATGCCTACATTTTTACCGGATGGGAACGAAACAACAGCGAACTGCTTATATCCGGCACTTTTGTGGAAAATAATGATACCGTAGCTCTTGCCAACGGATTTTACTCGCTTAAAAATGATTCAATCGATTTTACATTTGATGCCAACAGGCTGAATCTGGGCTTTCTACAACGCTGGCTCGGCCAAATTGTTCAGAATGTAAATGGCAAGGGAACAGGTTCGGTGCGAATGTTTGGCCCTTCAAAGAATATAGGTTTCGAAGGAAGCTTGCTGGCCGAAGACACAAAATTGACTTTAGATTTTCTGAAAACCACTTACAGTTTTTCGGATTCCATACGGCTTACCCGCAAATCCATTGAAATGAAAAACATAACGGTGTACGATGCCGAAAGAAACAGCGGTCTGCTCAACGGAATTGTAAAACACGATGGCAAATTTCAGAATTTCAATTATGATATAAAAATAAATGCCCGCAACATGCTGGCGCTCAATACAAAACAGGAGGATAATGATTTCTTCTACGGAAAAGCGTACGGCTCGGGCAATGTGCATATTTACGGCACGGATCAGGTTACCAATATCGATATAGATGTGACTTCGCAACCCAAAACAAAAATGTATATTTCTGTAGGAGGCGCTACTACAGCCAACGAAAATGATTTTATTACTTTTGTAAATGCCACCGACAGTACAGGTCTGGTCTCGCCCAAAACGGCTGTACTTCAAAAGAAAGAAATGGCTATGAATCTGACCCTGAACATGGACATTACCCCCGAAGCAGATATTCAACTCATAATAGATCCTCAGGCCGGAGATATGATAACTGCCAACGGCAGCGGGAGTCTCAGACTGGAATACGACGATAGATCAGATTTGAAACTTTACGGTGATTATACTATAGTCAGGGGGACGTATCTTTTCACTCTTCAGGAATTATTAAGAAAACAGTTCAAAATAGATCAGGGAAGCACCATCACCTGGAGCGGCGATCCGCTCAGGGCGCAGCTGGATATACGGGCCATTTATTCGCTCACGGCATCATTGCGCGATTTGATGGATCAAAACATTCTCTCATCGACAGGCAGAAGCAGTGTGCCGGTAAATACGGTGCTGAATATTACCGACGAACTGACTCACCCGACAATCAAATTTGACATTGATCTTCCGGCAAGCGACGAAACACTGAAAATGCAGGTTCGAAATCTGATTAATACCGAAGAAATGATGAACCGGCAGATGGTTTACCTTTTGCTTTTCAATAAATTCTATACTCCCGACTACAACCGCACCGCTTCAAGCCTTGCCACAACTACCGGAAGTACCATTTCATCATTTTTATCCAATACGGCATTCGGTCAGTTGAACAATTGGCTATCTCAGTTTTCAAACAATCTATCGTTGGGAGTTAACTGGCGAAGCAGCGGATATGGCTCAGCCATTTCCAACGAATACGAGGGCGAAATCATGTTTCAGCCCAACAATCGATTCGTAGTAAATGGAAACATCGGCTATCGCGACGATAATTTTACCAAAAACAAAATTATCGGCGATTTGGACGTGGAATACATGCTTACTGAAAGCGGCAAATACCGTCTGAAAGCCTACAACCATACCGTTGATCGCTATTCGCTCCGCGCAGCTCCATTTATTCAGGGCGTTGGGGTGGTGTACAAAGAAGAATTTAATTCCTGGGGTGAATTGTGGCGCCGGTATCTGAATGTGTTTAATTCAGCTCCGCCAAAGCAAGACAGCATTCAGAGTGAAATGAATACCATACAAGCAGATACAACTTTAATAAAATGATATGAAGGCAAATTTGAAAAAAACAATATGTTTCTCTTTTTTAATACTGCTGGCAGGTTTCAATCTCCAGGCACAAAACGTAATCAGCTATTTTACAGATATGCCTGGCTATTTGCTGCCTTCGCTGGAAAGTTCCCATAAGCTGGAACTGATAGAAAACTACCAAAAAACCGGAAAAGATACCCTCGAAAATCTGTTTGGTGGTAAAGTGCGTATGCTGGAGCTTGATACAGTTTCGCAGCATATCAGCATCAGCACTACCTCGGTTTCGCGTTTCGAAATGAAGATACTTGAGCGGTCGGATAAAACAAAATTTATTGCCATTATTAATACCGTGTGTGGCCCTGTTTGCAGTTCATACATTCATTTTTTTGATACAGAGTGGAAAGAAATCAGGATGGAATTTCCGAAGTTTGACAACCGGCAGTGGCTGAAATCAACCGATGAAACGATTGACGGAGTAAAATTGCAGGATATGATTAAAGGTATATTTCTGGAATTCAATTTTAATCCACACGAAAAATCGGTGGAAGTGAGGAATAATAG
>JAGPGR010000293.1 GCA_018055865.1 Paludibacteraceae bacterium
TATACACTTGCCATGGAAGAAGGACTGTCGCCCTGTGATCTGATTCTGAATGCTCCGATTACGCTCAATACTTCATCTGGGCCGTGGAGTCCCCGAAATGCATCTAGCAAAAGAGTAGGCGAAATGGTAACACTCCGCTGGGGGCTAAAAGAATCAAACAACTGGATATCAGCCCGATTACTAAGTCAGTACACACCCGAAACGCTGGTAAAACTGATGCATTCGTTTGGTATTACCGGCAAGATTGATCCTGTGGTATCGCTGGCATTGGGGCCGGTAGAAGTTTCGGTGGCCGAAATGGTAGATGCATACACCGCATTCCCTTCCAGAGGTATCCGGGTAGAGCCGCTCTATGTCACTCACATTGAAGATGCGAACGGAAATATAATCGGCAACTTTGTGCCGAAGATGGAAGAGATTTTCAGCGAGGAAACAGCTTCCAAAATGATTTATATGCTGCGAAGTGTGATTGATGATGGTACAGGTGGACGTGTTCGCAGAGTATACGGACTCAATATGCCCATGGGTGGCAAAACGGGTACTACCAACAACAATTCCGATGGTTGGTTCATGGGTTTCACTCCCAAACTGGTTTCAGGAGTCTGGGTGGGTGGCGAAGAGCGATCCATTCGTTTCGACTCCATGGCGCAGGGACAGGGAGCTGCTATGGCATTGCCTATATGGGCAGTGTATATGAAGAAAGTACTTGCCGACAAACAGCTGGAGTATCGTGTGGGAGACGATTTCAACGTCTCGCCTGAGTGGAGTTCCGAAGCGGGCTGCGAATAAATATTCTTTTATCTGAAAAACAACTTGAAAAAACTACTGATTTCAATATTACTGTTGCTAAGTATCCAAAGTTCATTCGGACAATGGAATACCGACCGAATTATGAGTATTGGTCAAAATGCACTTTATTTTGAAGATTATGTGCTTTCTATTCAGTATTTCAATCAGGTAATAAAAATAAAACCTTACCTGCCCGAACCCTATATGTATAGAGCCATGGCCAAGATCAACCTGGGCGACTATCTGGGATCGGAACAAGACTGCAACGAAGCCATAAAATTGAATCCCTTTATCCCCTACGCCTATTACACAAGGGGATTTGCCCGAAAAAATCTGGAAAAATATCCGGATGCCATTCACGATTTTACAAAAGCACTCGAATTTGATCCGGACAATTCCGGTTATCTGGCCAATCGTGTTGAAGCCAGAGAAAGAAATATGGATTACAAAGGCGCAATTGATGATCTGAAATATTTCAAAAAGCTGAATCCGAAAGCAAAAGGTATTGAGTATGAAATAGGCAGGATAATGCTGGCCGACAATGATACCGCCGGTGCTGAAGAAATGGTGCGCAGGAACATTGAAATTGACAGCACGATGGAACTTTCGTACAAACTGCTAGCCCACATCAAGGAAAAGAAAAACGACATTTCGGGCGCCATCGAAAATTTAAAGGTGCTGAAAAAAATTAATTCAAGAGCAGAAAATGTGGATATGGAAATGGGTCGACTTTATCTGGCGCTGAATGACACCGCTTCCGCCCTCATTGCTTTTAAAAATTCCATTGAAACAGAGCCCGGAAAACCTTACGCCTACGGCATCCGGGCATTTATCAGGATGGTACGCAACGACGACAAAGGAGCTCACGAGGATTACAGCAAGGCTATAGAAAACGGATCGGAATATGTAGGCGATTTTATTAACCGGGGTATTCTGAATGTAAAAAGATACAATTTCAATCAGGCGCTCAACGACTACAATTATGCAATTCTGCTTGACCGTTCAAACAGTCTGGCTTACTACAACCGGGCTTTGCTGCGCAACAACCTGGGTGATAAAAACAATGCTCTGACCGATTTGCATCGGGTGCTGGAAATGGACCCCAACAACTATGAAGCACTGCTTCAGAAAGCACATCTGGCACTGGATTTGGGAATGTTGGATGAATCCATTTCCGATTTTGAGACAATTCTGAAAAATTACAAATATTTTGCCCCTGCATACTATGCCCTGGCCGATGCGTATCAGAAAAAAGGAGATAAACGCACCTCAAGCTATTATAAATCGCTGGTTTTTGAAATTGTAAACAACAAAGATTATTATAAAAAGAAACAACAGTTGGAACCTAAAAATCAAATGGTGAAAGTTTCGACAGCGGAATCGATTGTGACACAAAGTGAAAATCTTGCCGATAAACTTTCGGCTCAGTCTGAAGATAAATTCAAAAAAACAGCCTACTCCGATAAACTCCGGGGAAAAGTGCAGGAAAATTATGCCGAACTTACTTATATCAAAAACGCCGATCTCACATTTGAAGATGTAGATTCGGTTTTGACGAGCACCAACCGTTTCCACGATCTGATCCTGGATTTCAACCAACAGAATAAATATACAGGCAAACTGAAAATAGCAGTAAACAGCAAAATAATTAGCGCCGGAAATGTTCAATCGCATTTCGAACAAATAGATAAATTATCAGCCGCTATACTACAAAACAGCTCTGATGCCGATTTGTATTTTGCACGGGCCGTGGAGTTTGAAACGGTGCAAGATTACAGCAGTTCATTAGAAGACCTGAACAAAGCCATCGCTCTGAATGATCAGTTTACGTTAGCATACTTCATGCGGGGAAATGTACGAATCAAAATGATGGAATTTGACGTGAATGCTACAACCGAAAACAAAGAAGAAGCCAATTCATCCGCTTTGATGAACTCCGAAGAAAAAAATAGAATCCACCGACTCAACGTGTTGGAAGATTACGATAAGGTTATTGCCCTGAATCCTGATTTTACTTTTGTATATTACAACAAAGCCAATTTCCTTGCCTCTCAGAAAGATTACCGGGCATCCATCATCCATTATTCCAAAGCCATAGAGCAGGATTCCTACTTTTCGGAAGCCTATTTTGGCAGAGGCCTCTCCTATGTATTCCTCAACGAAGAAGAACCGGCTAAACAGGATTTGAGCAAAGCCGGCGAACTGGGCATTTACCGGGCATACAACCTGCTGAACCGCTTACTTTTCAAAACAGCCGGAAACAAATAAGAGTTAATAAATAAATATATTTTCTTTGGGTTAAATTCATATATATTTTTAATTTTAACTCTATATTTGTTTATTTATTTTCATTTTATGTTTTACAACATAAAATATTTGTTGGAAGTAATGAATTTTTACCCGTATCTTTGCATAGTGAAAAAACTCCGTGGTACTAACGAAGCAAAACCAATCTATTTAACTATACTTATCTAATCGAAAAAAATCAAAGTGGGTATTTGATTACTAATCAACAAACGCCGCTATGTTTTGCTGCTTTTATGGCGCTGTGAAGTGCTGTTGAGT
>JAGPGR010000294.1 GCA_018055865.1 Paludibacteraceae bacterium
GTACCAGAATGTCCGTTTCTTTTGTTTTCCGCTCTATTTTTGCCGTACGTTCTCCCGCAAAAAGAAACTCAGCAATTCGATCCCAGTCGGTAGTTTGTAAAGCGCAATATTTAGCTAAATCACTGCTTTGAATCAGGTCATCTTTCTGACTGATAATTATAGCTTTACACCCCAAATTATATGCTAATTCCACATCGGTTATGCGATCGCCTATTACAAACGAATTAGCCAAATCATACTCTTCGGTAAAATAACTTTCGAGCATTCCGGTTCCGGGTTTCCGGGTCTTCAGGTTTTGCTCCGGCAGCGATTTGTCAACAAATATTTTGTCAAAATGAATATCTTCGTTTTCCAAAATCTGAATCAACTTATGCTGAACCATATCAAAATTCTCCTGAGGATAGCTTGCCGTGCCCAATCCATCCTGATTGGTGACCATTGCCCATTCAAAATCCAGTTTATGGCGAATAAAATAAAGATTTCGGATCACATGTGGCAAAAATTCGAGTTGTTCGAGCGTGTCTACCTGAAATGTAACAGCCGGCTCAACTAATATTGTACCGTCACGATCAATGAAAAGTACTTTTTTGGAATTAACAGCCATATATCGTTTGTTCTTTTAGTTTTGTATTTAATTACTGAGATGCAAAGATACAAATTCCTTCAGAGAAAATAAATATTCCTGAAAAGTATCATTTCAAAGAGAAATGTAAAAAAGGGCGAATTCAAAGCGACAAAGTCATCTTGATAAAATA
The DNA here is from genome assembly GCA_018055865.1 of Paludibacteraceae bacterium. GTDB lineage: Bacteria > Bacteroidota > Bacteroidia > Bacteroidales > Paludibacteraceae > UPXZ01. The sequence goes on from JAGPGR010000294.1 coordinate 756, forward strand.
AAATAAAATTCATACCTTTACAGTTTAATTTCAGAAAAACTCTCTCATCAATAAAATTCTTAAAATCAATAATTTATAGAAATATGGATTGGTTAAATTCATTACTTTTTGGCAATGGCATTGCTCATACTATTCTGATATACTCATTTGTAATTTTTACGGGATTAATACTGGGTAAAATCAAATTTTTCGGAATTTCGTTGGGCTCTACCTTTGTACTGTTCATGGGGATTCTGGTCGGACATTTCGGCTTTCAGGTGAATCACGAAATACTTGATTTTATTAAAGACTTCGGTTTAATACTGTTCATCTATTCAATCGGATTGCAGGTTGGTCCCGGTTTTTTCTCCTCTTTCAAAAAAGGGGGAATTACACTCAACTTACTTGCTGCCTCCATTGTTTTGCTTGGAGTTATTGTAGCTACGGCATTTTTCTTTATACTCAACGGCCGCATAAGCATGCCCATGATAGTAGGGATAATGTCGGGGGCAGTGACCAATACTCCCGGACTTGGTGCGGCTCAGGAAGCATTGCGACAGGCCTATGAAGCCGGTCAAATAGCTGAAATTCCACAAATAGCATTAGGTTACGCGGTAGCCTACCCGTTGGGAGTGGTCGGTATCATTACATCTATAGTCTTAATTCGTGTACTGTTTAAGATTGATCTCAGCAAGGAAGCAAAAGAGATTGAAATGGTTGATGAGGCTACGATGGATAAGCCTGACAAGCTTACCATTAAATTTACAAACAAAGCGATTGTAGGTAAGACTCTCCACCAAATCAAACAAATGGTTGGTCGAAAATTTGTTGTTTCGCGTATGATACGCGATAACCAATTTTTTATCCCCCAATCTGAAACAATTCTCCAGGCAGACGATATTATGCTGGTTGTAGCTTCTAAAGCTGATGCTGACTCCATCATTGCTTTTATGGGCGAAGTGACAGAAATGAACTGGAAACAATCTGAAAAACAGTTAGTTTCGAGACGAATTGTAATTACCCGGAATGAGATTAACGGAAAAACGCTCGGATCTCTCAGATTAAGAACTAACTTCGGGGTAAACATTACACGGGTAAATCGTTCGGGTATCGATTTGTTGGGTGCTACTAACCTGATACTGCAGGTAGGAGACCGGGTGATGGTAGTAGGTGAACTTGAAGCTATTGCCAAAGTAGAAGATCTGCTTGGCAATGCACTGAAAAAATTGAACGAGCCGCCCGTAATCACCATATTCGTAGGTATATTTTTAGGCATTTTATTCGGAAGCATTCCTTTTTATTTTCCGGGAATGCCTATGCCCGTAAAACTCGGATTAGCAGGAGGTCCGCTTATTATTGCCATACTTATCGGCCGGTTCGGTTATAAACTGAAACTCATCACCTACACCACTCAAAGTGCCAACTTAATGCTTCGAGAAGTCGGTATTACGCTCTTCCTTGCCAGTGTAGGATTGGCATCCGGTAATAAGTTTGTCGAAACAGTATTCACCAGCAACGGTTTAATCTGGGTTGGTATCGGATTTTTGATTACCGTTCTGCCATTGCTTATCGTAGGCATTATCGGACGAAAAGCCGTTAAGTTGAATTATTTCACGTTGATAGGCTTGCTTGCCGGCAGCACTACCGATCCACCCGCACTGGCCTACTCTACTTCAATTTCTCCAAACGATCAGCCTGCAGTAGCCTATTCTACCGTTTATCCACTCACCATGTTTTTACGGGTAATTATGGCTCAGATTTTAATACTTCTTTTTATCTAAACAAACTTTTCGGTAAAAAAAACAACGTATTACAGAGTATGATTTTTGATGAAAATGTCACCAAATAAAAAATGCCGGACTTCAAAATGAAATCCGGCATTTTTTGAATTCTGAAAGATGATTATCTTTTTGTGAACATATCCATGATATCGTCCAGTGCACTTCCGTCTTTGTCTTTATCCAGCATTCCGGAAATCATATCAAAAATACCTCCACCGGCACTTTTTTGCTGTTGTCCACCGCCTAACAAACCTCCCAGCAAATCGCCTAATCCGCCGGCATTCACATTGTTGGAGCTTTTTTCCTTTCCAAGATAAGCCATAACAATAGGTGCAAGCATGGAAATAATCGGACCAATCTTATCCATACTGATGCCGGTTTTTTGAGCTACACCATTCTGTACTGCACCCACATTATCTCCGAATACATGGCCTAATATGCCGCCGCCATCCTGTTGAAGTTCATCTACATTGCCTCCAAGTATACTGCCCAGATTATCCAACAAACTTCCGTTGTGTTTTGATTCCAATGCGTTATTCAAACTTGCAGCACCTTCGGGAGTTTGAACATTTCTGTTCAGACCGCTTAAAATAACCGGAACCGCAGTATTAACAGCTGCAGAAGCCTGATTTTCATCTAAGCCAAACTGACCTGCAACGCTTTTTACGATAGATTGTCCTATCGAACTGTTTAATAAATCAGATAAATTCATTACTATTATTTTAGAAGTTAAAAAAACATACCTCAAATATACACCATAAATTTGAGAATAGTACAGAAAATTTGATTTATTTTTATCCAAAAATCTAATTAATTGATAATAAGCTATATAA
>JAGPGR010000041.1 GCA_018055865.1 Paludibacteraceae bacterium
CTTTAGTTGTTTTTCCGGATGCTATCGCTTTCAGAATTTATTTTTCGGAGGCAGTCAGAAGTGCCCGTTCGGTTTCGGTTTTTTGTTTGTAAACACTGTTAAGTAATACGTTGGATGCCAAGCTGCACACAAATCTTCGGTTTCTGGTCACTTCAAGAAAGGCTGTCAGGATTTCATCACCCGAGCTATCCTTATACAAAATACTGAAATTGGTCGAATTGAAATAAGTACGTCGAATAAATTCGACGCTCAATTCAGAAGAAAAAAGAAGCCAGTGCACATTCGGATAAGCAATTCCCATGTTGCAAAATTCGTCGGCACTTGTGAAATCAAAGAGCGAATAGTCAAGTATTGTGATTATAAAAACATCTTTGCTAAGTTGATCTATCAACTCCTTTTTGGATTGTACGTCAGCAAACAGAAAATCACCCATTTCTGAAAGCACCTTGCGGGTACCTTCTCTGGTAATAAACTGATTATCAGCTAAAATAACTTTACTAACATCCATCTGAATTGTCGAATTTTTTTAGGATGCAAAGTTAGTGATTTTTCAGCTACAAAAAAAGACGACCTTGCAGCCGTCTTTTCCATTGATTGTAACCCCAAATCAATTAATTTTCCCACAAATCCTGTTCGAAGTTCATCAGTTCGGTTTCAATGCGTTTCTGTTCAGCCCTTAAAGCGTTTTCATCCAGTGAAAACTCCAAAAGCATTCGGCTGTACATATTGCTATCGCCCAACAGATAGCTTGAATATAGATTTTGAGAGAAAAATTCGTCGTAAGTCATTCGCTGACTGTCGTTTCCGTTAGGAGTAACCAGCTGACGGATCAGATAAGGGCGTAATTCGTCGAAAGAAAACCAGCATAGCACCGAATTACGGAAGTAAGCCATAGTGTCGTTGTTTGCCATATTGTCCGGGTGCAGAGCATACATCGGTGCAATGGCTATAATTTTTGTATACAACCGGGATGTGTGCGTGTCGAAGAAAATCACTTCCTGAATCAAAAATTTGAGTTGATTGCGCACATACCTCATGTACTGGTCAGCGTTTACGGAGCGCTGTTCTGTAATCGGATCGACCTGTATCAGGTTGTTTTCCATCGATTCGTCGTAAGCAAATACGCGTGAGAGTTCATCACCGGTCAGCATATCGTCGAATTGTGGTTTGATATCGCGCGGATTACGGCTGTACACATTTATGCCACTTACCACTGCATCAAGCATTACCCGGAAAAGACTTCGATACTGGTCATTAGGTCGCGAAGGAAAATAAAGCTGAAAGTTCTGCTTGTCGCGCATATCAATGACTCTGTACACTACCCGCGACCACGAAATGTCTTCTGCCCGATGATTTATCACAGCTATCGTATCAGCCAGGGCATCGAGTTCCATGGTTTGAAGACGGATGTTTCCAATCTGATCAAAAAATGATGCGTTGGGATCCTGACTTTTCACATTACCCGAGAATAAGAGAAAAGTGAAAACGGTTATTATGAAACTAACTTTTTTCATTTTTTTATGAATGTATTTTACTATATTTTAACGTGAGTGAATATCAATCATTCTGAGCATTATAATTCCACTTGAATAACTCCCAGACTGCGGGTTTTTCCATCCGGACCCACAGCTTTGATATTCTTAAATGTAATAATATCGCCTCCTTCCAATCCTTCCAGATCGGATTTTTGCTTTCCGCTCAGTTGTCCGCTGCTGCTGGTAGCCACTCCGGCTATGGTTAGCTGCGTGAAAGATGTGATATCAAAGTTTGCCTGCACCAGTGCATCTTCGCCATAACTGGCTATTAATCGTGCATTCTGCAGTTGTTTTCGGGTGACACGTCCCTCTTTTATTTCGCGCGGAACTCCTCCGGCATCGGTGTACTGCAAATACGCAATGGGGTCGGGCAGGTATTTTACCCGAAAAACTCCGCTTCCCATTTGCTGCTCACGTCCCTCAACCAGAGCCGTCACAAAGATTGTAATTTCTCCATCTTGATTGGCCCTGACAATATAATTGCCGCCTGCTGTTTTTGTGGCCGACCCGCCGTTGACACTTACCCGCACATTTTCGGAAGCTATGCCGGGCACCGACACGCTGAACCGGTTGTCAATGCCTCGGTAAACCACGTTCAAATCTTCGTTGGAAATGGTTGCAGCAGGCTTTCCTACGGTGTACTCCTCGGTAAACGGGTATGATATAAATCCACCCTGATTATCGGGCATCCGGATGGTTCCCGAATATTTAAAGGTACCGGTCTGAGAGGGGACAAATTCATATTTTCCAAATTTCTTGGCGCCAACTGCCGGAATTCTTGTACCGTTTACAAAATACTCGTACTGCCGGGTTGAATCTGTGGCTGCCAGAATAATATCGGCCGAGTACCTGCCTCCCTGGATGATGTATCGTGAATTAGGCACAACGAATGCCTGTACTTTATTTACTCTGAAATCGTCGAAATCGGTTCTTGATTTCAGATATTGTACAGTTTCGGCCTCAGCCGACCGGATATCGGATTGATATTTGGTCAAAATAGTGATGGCTGCCGAAACAGGCATGGATTCAAACAACTTACTCTCCCATCTGGAACCACCGGAGGTTTCGAACATTGTGCTATACATTTCAGCTTTAGAGGGATTGGTTTTTTTCAGAAATTCCCGATACGCTTCAATTTTTTGTCTCAATCGTTTCCCGTTTCCCTTTACTATGGCATATTCTCCGGCAGCATCTATATCTTCACGGGAGATAATATTTACAGCATTTTTGTCGGCTTTTTTGCCATCCGATATTTTCAGAATCCCGTATTTGAAATCTTTCAGGTAATGAAACAATTCATCCGAATTCTTCTTGACCAAATTTGCCTGATCGAGCCATTCTTTCACTTTGGCAGGATTCTTCTTATTCATAAATTCAAAATCATCATAGATGGAAGTGTTTCTTGACTCCGAAGATGCTATGGTAGTACGTAAGCTATTGTCCACCAACCCGAATCCGTTCAGGATTTCGCTCGACACGTTCAGCGCCAGCATAGCAGTAAGCACAAGGTACATCATACCTATCATGCGCTGACGCGGGGTTTCCGGACAATTTTTGGCTCCACTCATTAGTTCGTATTTTGATTATTGAGTTATTGAGTTATTGAGTTATTGAGTTCTGTTTTCCTTTATAGCTTTTTATTTCCAAGTCAGTATTTCTACGACAGGGCATTCAGCATATTTCCATAAATGGCATTGAGGTCTTCCACTTGTTTGGTGAGTTTGCGGGTTGCAGCCTGGTATCGCTGGCTTTCCTGTTGTGCTGCGGAGGCAGCTTCTCTCATTTTGTCCATGTCGGTGGCTACACCGTCAATGTGGGATGTAGCTTGCTTTATGGCCTCAGCCTGCTGGCTCAGACTTTCTGTTTGAGTCTGAATATGGCGCAACTGAATTTCGTAGATGGAGTTGATGCCTGATAAGCTTCTGTTCACGTTTTCCACATTTCCGGTATAATTCCGGGTACTGCTTACCACATTATCCATTTCAGCATTCACACCCTGATACGATGCAGCAAGTGTTTCAGCATTGGTGTTCAGTTTTTGCTGCGTATCGGCAAATGAAGCAGCCATTTCAGAAGCCGATTCAATATTTTTGGCAAAACCATTGGCTGCCAATGCTACATTAGCCAGCGTTTGAAGATTTTCAGCCGTCAAAGTCAGGTTTTTTATTCCTTCACTCAATTTTTGTAAGTCTTCTTCATTCAATGTTTCGCCAAATAAAACACCATTTGAACCGCCGGATGGCTGTATTGCGGACTGCTGAACTCCGGATTGCCCATAAATCTGCTGAAAATCGGCCGGTATCACTTCGCCCGAGACTGCCGGCTGGATAAATGCAGTTTGAACTCCACCCTGCACAGCCGAAGCGATAGTTTTGACATCAAGTCTTTCGTCATCATCGGCTTTGAAATTAAATATTTTTGCCCAATCGTATTCGCGGTAAGGTCTGTCGAATATTCCCAAAGCAAAAATAACAGATTCAACCGACATGCCTATTCCCAACATCAAATTACCAATCGGATAGTGCAAAATCTTGAACATGGCGCCCAAAATCACGATAGATGCCCCTAAACTGTAGGCAGCCGATATAATTCGTCTGCCGGAATAGGAATTCCACCACATGTAAAACTTACTATCTGGTTTTCTCAACTTCATTGTTCTTATTGTATTAAAATCTGATTGTGATAAACTTAATTTGATAAATTCTGAAGCGTTTTGATTTATATATTCCGGGTTTTAATATTGCAAAAAAATCTGATTTTTTTCTCCGTTTTCTCCGTCTTAATCACCTGTATAAAATCGTACGCAACGAAAACCTACGTAAGGACGGCTTTCGTCCTGGTACTGGTATGTTTTTACTCCACTTTGCAGGTAGTAAGCTATGTCTTTCCACGAGCCTCCCTTCACAACTTTGCGTTTGAGTACGGGTGGATCATCGTTTTTGGCATTGTACTGAAAATTAGGATTCACTTCTGACAGTACCGCATTAGACGAGGGATTGTAGGCAGACGAAGTCCATTCCGATACATTTCCGGCCATGTCATACAGTCCGTAGTTATTGGGTGCAAATGAACCTACTTTCATAGTTGTAGTACCTGAGTCATTTCCAAATCCGGCACGTGCAGGTTTGAAATTGGCCAGATAGCAACCTTTGGAATCTCGCACATAATTGCCTCCCCACGGATAAAGTGCCAGATCGCGACCGCCACGGGCAGCATATTCCCATTCGGCTTCGGTGGGGAGTCTGAATTCTTCGCCCCGTACCATATTAGTTCCATAATAGAGCTTGGTGCGCCAGTTGCAGAATGCCTGAGCCTGTTCCCAGGTTACACCCACAACCGGATATTGTGCGAAAGCTCCGTGTGAGAAATACATTTTCATTTTCGGATCGTTGTAGGTGTATTGGAAATCGCGTACCCAAGCAGCTGTATCGGGAAATACATTCACAATTCGACTTGAGAAGAAATCGCTTCGCGACTGCAACGGCCTGGTGATTGTTACATTACGCATCACGCCGTTTTCATCCACATATCCGCTGTCACGTCTTACTTTTGCTCCGGCTACAAATTTTCCGGTATTCAGGTCGTACCTGTTTGAGGGCAGTGCTGCCTGTTCGTAGTCGTACCAGGTGTACACGTAGCGTAGTTTGCTCGGATCTATTTCTTTCTTACCATCCAACACATCTCCACCCTGATAATACAACGAACTCAGAATGTCCTGAATTTCTTCATCTTTGGAGTTCCACGGAATTTTTTGTTTCCAGTTCAGTAGTGCTTCCTCCGGCGATGCTTCGTCCACATCACCTTTCATCGGTTTACGGAATTCATCTCTGCCGGCCATTACAAGCATGCGCAGCGCAATAGAATCTCTCACATAATTCACAAACTGTTTGTATTCGTCGTTTGTAATTTCTGTATCATCCATCCAGAATGCATTCAAAGTCACTTTACGCGGTTGTTCGTTGACTTCACCAAAAAGTGTCTGATCATTTGGCCCCATAACAAACGAACCGGCCTTGATATATACCATGCCGTAAGGATTTGCATCCCTGAAAGTTCCTTTATTTCCCTGACCGACTAATTCTCCCATCGGTTTGTTGCAGGAGACCGTCAGCAGAGCTATTAATAATACTGGCAGAAGTTTTTTCATATTTTTAGTAACAAACTTTAATTTTTATTTATCCGTGACTACCGTTTTTAGCGGCTTTAGCATCAATGACTTATTATTTATTAGAAAAAAACAATTAGATACCTGTGAAATGCTCACTTTTACAACCGTAAACAAATTAATAACTCAATTTTTACAAAATTCTTATACTTTTATACCGGTTTTTATTCCTGTTGGTATCAAAAAGAAAACTGTAAGATAAATATATTTCGTGTGATCCGGAGCTTACAGTGAGCATTTTGCCTGTCGGCAAATCGTAGGCATAGCCCAGTGTAAGCCCGCTCATGATGCTCAGCCCTGCAAAAACCACTACTGCATCCTGCAAGCGGTAGGATAATCCTCCCCAATACTTTTTGTCTAATTCCAGCCGTGAAGAAAGTTCGGCCTGCCACGTAGTGAAATCGCTTTTCACCAACGAAGATGAACGCAGCAAGAACTTCGGGTTGGCAAGCTGCAAGTCATATCCTCCGGTTACATACATCACTCCACGCACGTTGAACTCTGACTTTTCATTGTTCAGTTTGATTAGCGGAGCATTTAAATGAACGTAAGAAACTCCAAGATAGTATTTGGGGGTAGAATAAAAAGCGCCAAGTGAGAGGTCGAGACCCATTCCGGTTTCATCGGCTGCAGGTATGGCTGCATCGCCCAGAAAGTCGTGGAATTCTGAGTTGATGGTTGCGTTTTTAATACTGTCGTACACAAATCCAACGCTCACAAAGCCCACATCCATTCCCAGGCTGGCTGTTCCTTTTCCAATTTTTCGTTTGTAGGCATACTGAAACTGAGCAGATTGGTTGGTGAAAGCACCGATTTTATCATTGAGGAATTTGATGCCCAGTCCGTGGGTTACCCGCTCGCCCGATTTGAATGGAGCGTTGATGCTGAAGTAGGTGGTTTGGGGTGCGCCGGGCATTCCCAGCCATTGAATCCGGTGATGTCCGGATACGTTAATCATCTGATTTTCACCCACTGAGGCGGGATTAAAAGTGGGCGTATGAAACATGTATTGGCTCATCTGAGCCTCAAATTGCGAAAAAACAGGGAAAAAACAACACAAAAACAGCCAGGCTGCTATGTATTTCTTCCCTGTATTTCCAATCTGCTTTTCCATTCTATACTTTTTTCTGAAATCAATTTAGACTAAAAAAATAAACTCTAAAGATTTCAAAAAATTGTATCAACAAGCCAAATTGTTTGGCATTTATGTAAATACCGGCCTAAAAAAACAATCTGAGCGGCGATTGAAAAGGATTAATACTCTTCTTCGTCGAAGAAAAAGTCTTCTTTGCTGGGATAATCAGGCCAAATGTCTTCAATGGTTTCGTAGATTTCTCCCTCATCTTCTATTTCCTGCAAATTTTCAATTACTTCAAGCGGAGCGCCCGAACGAATTGCGTAATCTATCAATTCATCCTTTGTTGCAGGCCAGGGAGCATCTTCGATTTTCGATGCAAGTTCTAAAGTCCAATACATGTAATGTAGTTATTTAGGTTATTTTCAACTGTTTTTTTGGAAAAGGAGTGCAAAAATATAATATTTTTTTATTATATCGGCTGTTTCCAGGCAATTTCTTTTACATTTTCTTCCTTGAGCAATATTCTTGACAGAGCAAAGAAGTAATCGGACAGTCTGTTGATATATATAATCACCTTATTATCAACAGAGTAAATTTCATTCATTTCTATAATACGGCGTTCGGCTCTGCGGGCTACCGTTCGGCAAACATGACTTTGCGCAGCCGGTTGAGTTCCGCCAGGCAACGTAAAATAGGTCAGTGAAGCCAGTTGTGCGTCCAGCCGGTCAATTTCTTTCTCAACAGCCGTAATATATTCCTCTTTCATCAAAGATGCAGGCTTGTGTTCTGTTTTTGATGTATCGGTAGCCAGATTGGAACCGACCGTAAAAAGCAGATTTTGTATATTTTTTAAAAAAACTTCATGTTCAACCTTCAAGCCAAGAGTGACTAAAAGCCCCACCTGCGCATTGAGTTCATCTACAGTACCATAAGCTTCGAGTCTGACATCGTTTTTATTCACACGTGTACCGCCTATCAATCCGGTTGTTCCCTTGTCACCTGTTTTAGTATATAGTTTCATTTTTAGTTTTTTTTGATTACAATAAACCCATTTTCAGTCGTTGCCGTATGATTTCATCAGGCTCATATTCAGCAATTTGAATCAAAACTTACAATTTCATTTTATAGGTTTTTTTCGGATAATTTTTATTAAAAAAAACTATTCCTACTTCAAACAGGTCAATGGTTGTAGTTACACGGCTGTTTTTTCGGATTTGCCGCCATGTTTGTTCCATTTCTGCAGACCAGTGAATATCGTCAAAGATGAAAACGGAATCGGGGTGAATATGTTCAAGGCATTGCAAAAAATATTTCATCACTGGCTCTTTCCTGTGATTAGCATCAAAAAAAACCACATCCAGTTTATCTGATTTGGTAAGTTGCAGTTCAAGTGTTTCGTCGATATTGCCTACCACCAGTTCGATATTATCCAGTTCGAGTTTTTCAAAGTTCTCGCGGGCTATTTTGGCTATTTCTTCACTTCCCTCCAGGCTCACACATCTGATTTCGGAATTAACTGCAGCCATATATGCAGTAGTTAGCCCCAGTGAAGTGCCCAGCTCCAGTACATGCTGTGCTTTGGTAAAATGAACCACCCGATAAAGCAATTGTGCCCATTTAGGCCTTTTCAGCGATGTTTTGGCAATTTCGAAAACACGTGCTTCGCGGTCTGAACCGGTGCCGTAATCGCGTATGTGCAAAATCCGGTCGTCAAAATTCAAATTCTCACGCAGAATTTCTATTTTTGGAAAAACGTAAAAGGGATTTTTTTCATAAATGGCATTCTGAGTAAAACGATACAAATAAGGCGAATGAATGCCATGCCCTTTGGTGTTTTTGGCATCAAAGAGATGGGAAAAATACTTCAATATAAAGCGGAGTCGTTTCATTTTTTTTTGCAAAAATAAGAATATTAACGTATAATCAAAAAATAAATGCAGGAATTACCCTGCATTTATCATTTTTAATTTTTTTTATTCCGGTTTTCAGATTATTTCTATTCCCTGCTGTTCGCATATTTCAAGCGCCATTTCGCGGAGGCGGAATTTCTGTATTTTGCCACTGCCGGTCATGGGAAACTGCTTGATAAAGAACACGTAACGGGGAATTTTATATCGGGCAATGTGGTTTTTGCAGAAATCGCGCACATCTTCAGGGGTCAGTTCACAATCGTCTTTGAGAATAATAAAAGCCCCCACATCTTCGCCGTATTTGGGTGAAGTGACGGCTACCACCTGTACATCTTTTACTTCGGGAATTTTGTACAGGTAATCTTCCACTTCCTTAGGCGATATATTTTCTCCACCACGGATAATCATGTCTTTGATACGGCCTGTAATGCGGTAATTGCCGTTTGCATCTTTAATTCCCAAGTCGCCTGAATGCATAAATCCATTTTTATCAATCACCTGCGCCGTTGCTTCTGGATTATTGTAATAGCCTTTCATCACGTTATATCCGCAACAGCAGATTTCTCCCTGAACTCCAACGGGACATTCTTCACCGTTTTCGGGATTGAGTACTTTCACTTCGGTAAATTCGTATTCTCTGCCTACCGTTGAACAGCGCACCTCAAACGTATCGTCCACTCGGGTTTGCGTCATACCGGGCGAAGTTTCGGTCATGCCATACACGCTGGTAATGTCCATAAACATTTTTTCGTTCACCTGCCGCATCAGTTCTATCGGACAGAGTGCTCCCGCCATAATTCCTGTCCTCAACGAACTCATATCAAACAAGGAAAACATCGGGTGGTTCAATTCGGCAATAAACATGGTAGGTACACCGTGAAGAACTGTGCAGCGTTCTTTATGTATTGAAGCCAGGGTTATAAGCGGGTCGAACCGCTCCACCATGACCTGCGTACTACCATGGGTGAGGCAGCACATAGTGGCCAGTACCACACCAAAGCAGTGAAAAAGCGGCACACAGATACAACATTTATCTTCGGGAGTAAATTTCATGTGTACGCCGGTCAGATAACCGTTATTGACTATGTTGTGATGGGTGAGCATCACGCCTTTGGGAAAACCGGTAGTGCCGGAGGTGTATTGCATATTCACCACATCCTGACAAGAGGTCAGGTTTCTAAGCCGGATCAACTCATCATTTTCCACATTATTTCCCAACAGCAGAATTTCGGCGGTGTTGTACATGCCGCGGTATTTTTCCTGTCCAATGTACACCACGTTTTTCAGTTCGGGGAACCTTTCGCTTTTGAATTTGCCACGCTGAGTGGTTTTCAGCTCGGGCACCAGATCGTAAATAATGTCGGTATAGTTATTTCCGGCCACTCCGTCGGTCATACAAAGGGTGTGCATATCGGAGTCTTTCAGTAGATACGAAAGTTCTTCTGTCTGGTAGCTGGTATTGACTGTAACGGCTACCGCACCAATTTTGGCGGTAGCATAGAGAAATGTAAGCCAGTCGGGTACGTTTTGCGCCCAAATCCCTACGTTGGTACCCCGGGTTACACCGATGGATATCAGCCCTCTAGCCATATTTTCAACACGTTCGTTGAATGTTTTCCAGGTGAAGCGCAGATTGCGGTCGGAGTAAACAATGTATTCCTTATCAGGGGTTTCAGCTGCCCAGTGCTCGAGCCAGTCGCTTAACGTTCTGTCTGAAAGTTGCATTTATTATTTAGTTTGAATGTTCAAATGTTTGGATGTTTGGTTGCATTGTGCAGATTTGAATTCAGAAAAAGACGCAGAAATTCGTCTTCATTCGCGCAATTCGTTTTAATTCGCGAAATTCGTACTTATCAGAAAGGAGAATATACAATCCCCAAAATTTGTGCCGGATGATCGTTGGCTGTTGTAACCAGGTGATCTACAATAGAATCGTAGTAAATGCTGTCACCCTGACTGAGTACGAAACTTTCTCTGCCGTATTTGACCAGTACTGAGCCGCTTAACACAAAGAGAAACTCTTCTCCTTCGTGCGAAGATGAAACTTTTTCGCCTTCGGCGGATGGTTTTAAGTCGATGAGAAATGGTTCCATGTGACGACCTGCCTTGCTCGATGCCAGCGAAAAGAAATCCATGTGCGAATTGGCCGATGACAACTGGCTGGAGAAAGTGGCTGCCTGTAACTTATCGTCACTAAGATTGACCACCGGCCCGAAGTTTTCGCTGTCGTCCAGAAATGTGCCCAGCCTTACACCGAGTGCGCGGGCTATTTTTATCAATGATGAAAGTGAAGGAATTTTATCGCCCGAAATTATCAACTGAA
>JAGPGR010000295.1 GCA_018055865.1 Paludibacteraceae bacterium
TCCCGTCGTCGGAAAAATTTACATCATCAATATTTTCAAAATCGACATAATATTTATCTTCATCGCGCAAAATCAGCTTCGAAACCAGCGATTTGGGATGTGAATAAATCACATCAAGCCGGTTCTGATTTCGGTTGAGCACAAACACAGCCAGTTTGTCTTGTTCTTTTGTCCATTTGATGCGTGGAATGTAAAATTCGGCATCATCCACTCCCAGGTTAATAGTTCGCACTGATTTATAGAAATCATCGTACACACACACACTTACTTTGGAGTTTGGCTGGCCGGGTTTCGGATATTTGAAGGACTGGAAAACCGGATAGAGAGGCATTTCATCCTGTTTTAGAGGACTTTCCAGGTAGCGTTGCATTTGATATGAAGGCACAGCAGTTTCGTCGAATCGCACAAAGGCAAGTAATTTACTGTCGGGGCTGAACACAAAATACCGGGTATTGACAAATTCCTCCTCATACACCCAATCGGGAGTTCCGTTAATGATTTTGCCGAATTCTCCATCTTTAGTAATTGCGCTTTCGGTTCCAAAATCGAGTTTATGAAGAAAAAGGTTATTCTCGCGTGCAAAAGCAATGTATCGACTATCGGGCGAAAAAAGCGGAACCTCCTGAGGTCCGTTTTCCGAAAGCGGTTTAAGCTCATTGCGTTTTACATCAAATACGAAATAATCGGATGTAAAAGTACGCCGGTAGCGAAATTTCTGTTTATTGAAAACAAGAATTTTCAGCTCATTAGGGCTGAATTCATAGCCCGTTATTTGGTCTAATTTATTGAGTTTGGATGTTGCTGCGTTGAAAATCGTATCCAACACTTTACCGGTTTTAAAACTGTATCTTACTATTAATCTATTGTTTTCCAACAAAGTATAATGCTCACCATCGTTCATCGACTTCATATTTGCAATGGTTTTAGCTTTGTACTTGCCATCAGTTATATCAGTCAACAAGTCAGCAAAAGTGTACGGAATGATTGTAAAAAGCAGGATGAAGAAAAATGTACGTTTCATAATAATTATTTGTTCCTGGTAAAAACAGGAAGATTGGATGTTTTACTATCAGTTAAGAATTATTCACCTGTTTCAGTAAGATTGATAAAATGCAAGAAAGATCCACTGATTTTTTGGGAATAAGGATACAAAATTACCTTAAAATATTATTATTGCGATTTATTTACGGAAAAATTCATTTCCATTAACACTTTTGAATTATATTTGCAATACAAAAAGAAAACACATGAAATCGATAAAAGAATTATTCACCCAATCGGTCGTTCATGATACGAAACACAAGATTGGCTTATGTCTGAGCGGTGGCGGTGCTTTAGGGTTTGCTCATATTGGCGTAATTCAGGCTCTGGAAGATCACCAGATTTTTCCGGATGTCATTTCCGGTTCAAGTATGGGAAGCATTGTAGGTTCGATTTATGCTGCCGGTTACACTCCGGCTCAAATGTTGCAATTCATCAAAGATGGTAAGTTATACAAGATTACCAATATCATGAATTTTCAGCCGGCATTCTGGAAAATAGGATTATCCGATCATGCTCCTATAGTCACTTTGATGAATGAATTTATTCCCAACAACAGTTTTGATAAACTTGAAAAAAAACTCTACGTGTGTGTTTCGAATCTAACTTCGGCAAGTTGGGAGATTATCAGCAAAAGCGAAAAACTGGACATGTGGGTTGCTGCCTCGTGCTGTATTCCGGGGATATTCAACGCCATGAAAATCAACAATATGATGTATGTCGACGGTGGATTGCTGAACAACGTTCCATCTCAACCGCTCAGGGAAAAATGTGAATTTATTATTGGTTCTGATGTAATTCCTCACCTGACGGCCAAAAAAAAGCTAAAACCCCGTGACACACTTGTAAAATCACTCCGGGTAGCACAACACCAAAGTTCGCTTCCGGGCAGGGCGCTATGCGACTTTCTGATTGAGCCTGAAGCTATTGAGAAATACAACGAGTTTAATTTCGAAGCCTATCAATCTATTTATCAATATGGCTACAGGGCTGCAACACAATTCATTGCTAAAAATCCTGATATATTAAAATTAAAAAAAACTTCCTGAACTTGCCTGTGATTAGCAAAACTTCCGAAAATAGACTCAAAAAATGCTTTTTCATTAGAATTTTTCTTTATTAATCATTCTAAATTTTACAAGTCTGAAAAAATCATCGATTGGTGACAGAAGTACTGAAAAAATATAAATTATGAACAACATCTTACTATTCACCCTGTTCGGCAATTTAGAACAATTAGACAAAATCCGGTTGAATTTCAGCGATGGCGGCGTTCTTTTTATGAATTTTGCCATCGCTTTTGTTATGTTTGGAGTGGCGCTAGGCATCAAAACCGAACATTTCAAAGACCTGGCCAAAAATCCGAAAACTATCCTTCTGGGAGTCATTTCGCAATATTTTTTATTGCCGGCAATTACATATTTATTGGTTATGCTTATCAAACCCTCACCGGCAGTAGCTTTCGGGATGATATTGGTAGCTTCTTGTCCGGGCGGAAACGTGTCAAACATGATTTCGATGCTGGCCAAAGCTAATGTGGCATTGTCGGTCAGTCTGACAGCTTTTTCCACGCTTTTTGCCTTGATAATGACTCCATTTAACTTTTCGTTTTGGGGTGGACTTTACGCTTCAAAATCACCTTACCTTGTGGAACTGGTTATTGAACCGGCTCAAATTTTTCAGACTGTAGGAATTATACTTGGCATTCCCGTTTTGTTGGGTCTAATTGTTGGAGCACGATTCCCCGGTTTTCGTGAAAAAATCCAAAAATCGGTTCGCTGGGCTTCCATGTTTGTGCTGATTGGATTTATTGTCGGAGCGCTTGCGGCTAATTTTGACCATTTCTTAAGATACATCCATTTAGTTTTCTTTATTGTACTTATTCATAATGCATTAGGCTTTACAGTTGGATATTGGTTTCCGAAACTATTCAAGGTAAGCACACATAACAGCCGTACAATTTCCATCGAAACCGGTATTCAAAACTCCGGTCTGGGTTTGGCACTGATTTTCAATCCGAAAATTTTCCCTCCCGAACTGGAACTGGGCGGCATGGCTTTTATAGCTGCCTGGTGGGGAGTATGGCACATTATTGCCGGCTCAGGACTGGCTTTTTACTGGGGAAGAAAGAAAAAATTACCTGTCACCGCCCCGTTGGAAGATTAGCTTATTAAGAAACCAAAACAAACTTTTGAAATCTCACAGCAACTCTGGTTTATATTACAAATCAATCACTTAACCAATCAACCAATTTATGGGCTTTGCTAAGTTCGACATTAAATACTTTCTTTTACAAATCC
>JAGPGR010000296.1 GCA_018055865.1 Paludibacteraceae bacterium
GTCGATGGCCGGGTCGTTTACCTTGATACCTCCGGCAATGTTGAGGAAAACATCTTTTTGGGCAATTTTAAAACCGGCGCGTTTTTCGAGTACTGCCAAAAGCATGTTCAAACGTCGCAAATCGAAACCGGTACTGGAGCGTTGTGGCATTCCGTAAGCTGCCGAGCTAACCAATGCCTGCACTTCGATAAGGAAGGGACGCACGCCTTCGATGGCGGAGGCAATGGCCACTCCGCTCAGGCCCGAATGGTTTTGAGAGAGCAATAATTCGGATGGATTGCTTACTTCGCGCAGACCGCTTTGCTGCATTTCGAAAACGCCTAACTCGGCAGTGCTCCCGAAACGGTTTTTGATAGAGCGCAGGATGCGATACATATAATGCTGATCGCCCTCGAATTGCAGTACAGTGTCGACTATGTGTTCCAGCACTTTCGGACCGGCAATACTTCCTTCTTTGTTGATGTGCCCAATGAGCAGGACGGGAACACCAGAAGTTTTACAGAATTTGAGCAGATGCGAAGCACATTCGCGTACCTGCGATACCGAACCCGGCGAGGACTCAATCATTTCGGTGGAAAGTGTTTGGATTGAATCTACAATTACTACATCGGGCTGAATGTTTTGAATGTGGACAAAAGCCTGTTCGAGCGAAGTTTCGCTTACGATATAGCAATCCGGGTTGTCGTATTTCAGACGTTCGGCGCGAAGCTTCAATTGTTTCACGCTTTCTTCGCCAGAAATATAAAGGGTGCGCTTGCCTTTCATGTTCAGTACTACCTGTAGTACCAAAGTCGATTTCCCGATTCCGGGTTCGCCGCCAATCAATACCAGCGATCCGGGCACCAATCCACCACCCAACACGCGATTCAACTCATTGCACGATGTGTCGATGCGGGTTTCTTCCGATGTTTCCACTTCGTGCAACCGAACCGGTTTTTGCTTGGTGATTTCAAGTCCGCCCATTATTATTTTGGGGCTGGTGTCTTTGCTGATAATTTCTTCAACATAGGTATTCCATTCGCCACAGGATGGGCATTTGCCTATCCACTTGGGTGAATCGGTACCGCAATTCTGACATATGTAGACTGATTTTGTTTTGGCCATGATGGGTTTAATTTGCCATACAAAAATAGATAAATTTTCGGACTATACAGTTTTTAGTTTTACACTAAATCCGTTGAAAACTTATTTTGTTGTAAAAAAAAGCTTCCGATTCCTCTTTATGTGTTTTCATATTCAGGAAGGGAAGCTGTGTGAGATTTTTATATTGATTTTCGGGTTGTAAGAGGACTGTGTTTATGCAGTCAGCGAAATTGTGAAAAGTAAAATGAACGATAGAAACAAGGCGGTGTAAAATAATTTAAGAGAGATCTCTTTTCTCTTTTCTTTCATGTTTGTAAAAATTAAAAATTCACCCTTATAACATGAAGAAAAGAAATAAGTTCAGTAGTTGATTGTGACATTTGTGTGTTATGGTGTTCGAATTGTTGTCCATCATTTTCAAACTTTTAAATTTTCAAATCTTCAAATTTTCAAATCATCGAATCATCAAATTTTCAAATGCCTCCATCATTATATCTTATTTTCGCGCCATTTCCCTTTTTGTAAAAACCAATAGCCCAAACCGCCAATAAATGACCAGTAAATAAATTCTGAAAACCAAACAATGGCTACGGATTGAGGATATAGAATGGCGGTAAAATATACATACGAAATATAGAAAAACAAAGTTACCATTTCTATATAAAATGCTGTTTTTGCGCTTCCGGTGCCCGATACTGCATTGACAACTACGTTGGCGACAGCATAAAATATGACGGCTATCGATACTACTCTTATTACAGGAACTGAGGCTAGTATCAGAGAATCATCGTCGGTGTAAATATGAGCAAAAAGTTCAGGAAATGCAAATGTAAAAATGATCAGAGGTGCTACAAATAAGATGGCAATCCGTATAATCTTGTTCACGGTACTCATCACCTCTTCTTTGAGTCCGGAGCCTATCATATTGCTTACCAGTGTGCCGGCAGTAGTAGAAAGTGCTGATGCCGGAATCATCAATAAGATGTACATGCTTCTACCGATATTGGTTACAGCCAATGGGCGTTCGCCCATACGTTCGATAAAAATAAAGAATAAAAACCAGGTGGAAATAGAAATCAGAAACTGAAACATGATGAAAATCGAGAGGTTCAGAATCTGTCCTACCGTTTTGAAGTCGACGCGCAGGCTGCTGAATAGCCCGTACTTTTTCATATCAGTAAAGATAAAGGTATGGAGGAGAAGGTAACCAAGGGTGGCTGCTTCGGCGATCACCGACGCTATGGCTGCCCCGGCAATTCCTAACTCAGGGAAACCAAACTTTCCGAAAATAAGCAGATAATCGAATATGATATTGGTGATGGCGGTAATGATGGCCGAAGTGGTGAGAATGCGGGTGTCGGTTATTCCTACATAAAAGCTACGGAAAACTACGTTGAGAAAAATGAAAAAGTAGCCATAAATACGCCAGTCGAGGTATTCCATAGTGGCCGCATAAATTTGGTCGGAACTTACCAACATTTTCATTAAATGTGGCATCCCGAGTAGAGATGCCACAAATAAAAAGAGTGCAAACGTTCCATTGAAAATGAGGCTATTGTTGAAGATCGGACCGATTTGCTTGTAGTTTGCTTCACCATTCCGGCGTCCGATAAGGATTTGAGCGCCCTGACTAAAACCAAACCCCACCATATATATTGCAAAATAAAAAACGCCAGCAATGGCCGAAGCTCCCAGGGCTACTTCGCTCACCCGACCCAGAAAAGCTGTGTCGGTGACGTTGATAATGTTTTGAGCCAGAAGGGTCAGAATAATCGGATAAGTTATGTTAAGGATGTTTTTGGTTGAGTTCACAGGTGCAAGGTTTGATGAATGTAATGTAACATCAGAAAATGTGATGTTGTTTTGCAAAGGTAAGAAAGAATTTTTCTTTATTAAAATGACCGAGCCTGCTGGTTGGATTCATGAGGATCGCATTTTCTTATCAACTAAAACGATAGTTAATTCACTTATTTCCCGAATTGGTATTATATTTGTAAAATCTAAACGAATCCACAAAAACTCATCGGTATGAAAAAGATACTTTTCATTTCTTTAATAGCGCTTAGTATTGTTTCGGGCATTCTACTGGCTCAGGTCAACAATAAAATCACCATAGAAAATCGTTGGAAGGTAGTTGAAAAACTGGCTGAAAAACAATTGCCTGAATCAGCGCTCAAAGAAGTGAACGAAATACTTGCGCAGGCTCAGAAAGAAAAAAGCAGCGGACAAATTATCAAAGCTATGCTGTA
>JAGPGR010000297.1 GCA_018055865.1 Paludibacteraceae bacterium
CGATGTGCAGTTCGTATTCTTCACAATAGCCCGTGTTGGGTAAATTCAGATAAAATTCTGATTTTACAGGTTGCGGATAAATGGCAATGGATTGTGCTACAGGTTTATTCCAAAGTCCGGTTGTACTGCATGACACTTCTTTGACGGTAAAATTTCCCGTTGGGTTGTCTGTTTCAAAACAGGTTGATTGTGTTACACCCATAATATTCGCTGATTGTGGTGAACCGTTTTTACTAAATATGACATTTATGGAAGTGATTGATTTTTCGAAAGTATAAGAATACCAACCATTTCCGGTATCGGTAATAGCAATACCGGGCCAGGCCGGAAAAAGATTTCCTGAATCAGTCCACGCCCACATGTATACCGGAATTGTTCCCCAATCAGCCGGTTTTTTAAATGAAACGGTGATGGCTTGCTGCGTCGGGTCATATACAGTAAAAGTTGCTGTATAGACGGCATCACTTTCCAGATTAGCATTATCCACTATTTTGAAAGTGAATGAGGCCGAACTAACAGCCGCCGTAAACTTCAGTAGTGATACGTCAGTTATTAGTTGGTTGACTGCTGCATTTAATCCATGTACGGTCAAAGCGCCCGCTGCCGGAAGACTCAATATCCTTATTCCCTTGAAGGAATTTCCTACAGAACTTGCAAAGTTAAAATCACTTTGTGCAAAAGTGTAAGAACTGTTTTGGTCGAGGTTTTGTGTGATATTTGTGCCCGTAGGATTACTCGTTTGCGTTGCCGAAACAGATATCAGGTAGTCGCTTCCTCCGTTGTTATCCCAGCCGGATTCGTGTTTTATTACAAAATTGACAGCAGTAACTGCCTGTGCCGGATTGTTGAAAGGACCAAGAACTACCTGCCATTTCCCTTCTGTTAGCCTGAAAGGTGTTTCCACTGCTTTTCCCGATACGGCAATGGTTCCTTCAGGTCGATAAGTTGCATCCGGAGCATCCCAGGAATTTACACCCCAGTGCAGTTTTGAAGCAGCAGTAGCGTTTTTGCAGGTTATCGTGATTGTTTCCTGCGACGATGGTTTAGCAGGTGTCCAGCTTACATTAGCGTCCGCAGGTAATTGACCTTCTCCGGTGCCAATATAAACATGCTGAATGGGAGTTCTGAAAATATTTCCTTTTGTATCCGTTACTTCCACGTAGTAATCCACCAATTTGTCTTTTATACCGGCAATTTCCGCATAACAAAGGTCTGCTTTTGCCTTTGGCAGAATGAAAAAATTCAGTTCCGGATCTGTCGGATCTGCTGCCATCGGTTGACGCGTCATTTCGATATTTTGCCAGGGTTCTACTTCAGAACCACCTGCATATGTGTCATTTTGAGTACTTGAGATCGGATTTTTCCCATCCAAATCGATACGGTATTTCAATATTACTGAAGTTAGTCCGCTTACGTCATACGCAAATGTCCAGATGTGGAAGTCGCTTGAATAACTCACTTTTTTATATCCGGTGTATGGGCTAAAGCCGGCTTCACCCGGATTGTAAGGAAAACGCTGTGGAATAAACACAGACGGTGCGGTATTATCTGTTCCTGCATTCGCATCAATCACCTTTTGAGCATATTCTATGGCTATATTTCCGGTCATGGATGGTTTTACTTCCATGTCTTCTGCTTTTCCGTAGTACATAAAGCCTGAATTCAGCCCTCCGAAATAGAAATGCCAGGCTTTTTCGGAATTAGTAGCGGCAGAACCACCATCCGAAATATAGTCGATACGAAGATTTCCACCTTCCAGGTCTTCAGCCATTGTTACATAATTTTCAGTAGCGGTAATTACGGCCCAGTTTCGGGCATCTTCAGTCCATCCGTTGGGATTGAAACGGTAGTTGGAGGTGGAATAAAGTGGCCACACCAGTTAATAAATTGCGGATGACCCCAGTCGTTTTCAGCATTTACCCAGGCACCGTCTTCCACGTGTACAATATCGGTAGCAGGGACAGGATTATCCTTCAGAAACTGTTGGATGGTGGTTGGCTTGTATCCGGCAGCTGCTGCACCGTTTGTAAAACCCGAAACAGCTTCGTTGTAATAACTGCTGCCGCCTCCCCAGGCGTTATCACCATCATGTGCCAACAATACCATACTTGGATGTTCCATGGTGCTGAACGGCTCAATTTTTTGTGCCACTTCACCTGCACTTACACCGCTGTAACCATCTACATAGCTTAGGTAGTTACACATTGGCACAACATCAATTTTATAAATCTGACCATTTTTCGGGTCCACATATTGCGCCTTGTGAGCCTGATAGCTGTAGGGAACAGCCAGGCGGCTTCCTCGTCCGTCAATAGTAGCGTCAAACCAATTTACACCCGTTGTTTCTACCACGTCAGCCTTATTAGGTGCTTCTATGTTTCCGTTAATATTGTACGGGTGAACATAATCTGAAAGCGTACGCGCCAGGTGACTGTTGGCTATAATCGACCATTCAATTCCGCATTCTGCCAATACTTTGATAATTCGTTCACTGAATGCACCTTCCGCAGGCCAGTATCCTTTTGAGGTGCTTCCGTAGTATTTGTGAGCCACGTATTTATGAGCCAGAATCTGTTTTTTCAACGTTCTCTCGCTTATCAGAGGTGATAGGGCATGATCGTATGTGAAATTTACAATGTCTAATTTTGGAAATCCATCCCATGTTTTCCATCCATAGGCATCATTGTAAGCATTCATCCAACCGGCGGAATAGCCCCATTGGTTTTTGGCACCGAGCGATTGTATGTTTTCGAGCAGACCGGCAGAAATGCTCAGTTGAGCACCGGCATCCGGATACGATGAGATACTTTGAATTGCAGTTTTGGGAGTGTATTGATAGGCATTCACGCGGTCGGCTTTGCTGAATATCTCCTCCAGATTATTCGTGGGGTGGGCGATGGCGCTACCCGGATACATGTTTTGCCCACTCATTTTCAGTCGGTGCGATTCCTCCGCAAACTGTTTACTTTCCGGCTTATCCTTGCTTTTATCGGCCCAATAAACAGGTTGGTCCATGTGCCAAAGGTAGGTGGTGTAAATTTTTTGAGAATGGATGCTTAACGCATTGAAAATGATGAATGTGGCAAAAATAGTTCGAAAGAAATCTGACTTGAGAGAATTCATAATGCTGTATTGAAATGAAAATTGTAAAAAACAAAAGTAGAACAGGATGTCCGAAAAATTATAAATGTCACCCTATATCAGATTAATTCGTAGTTCAAACGTTTGCAATTTTTGCCGGACAAAATGCTGGAGAAGTAAAAACGGAACATTAGGATGCGAAAATATTTCAAGAAAAGAGTAAAAAATTTGTCAGGTAAAAAAAA
>JAGPGR010000298.1 GCA_018055865.1 Paludibacteraceae bacterium
CAGGTCAATTGAAAAATTAAAATTGTTCAATATCCCTGTAGCTGTGATTACAAATGCTTCCTTGCTAATTGATCCTCAGGTGCGTGCAGACTTACTTCCGGCCGATTGGGTATCGGTGAAAATTGATGCAGGAAATGAAGATGTTTGGAAAAAGTTAAACAGACCTGCTGATAAAATTGATTTTGAAATGTATGTGAAAGGATTAATCACATTTTCTAATGTATATAAAGGTAAATTGGTTAGTGAAACTATGTTGGTAAAAGGATTAAATGACACTCCTGAAGAACTTAATCAAGTGGTAACGGTACTAAAATCAGTTCAGCCTTCCATTGCTTATATCTCTGTTCCAACTCGTCCACCGGCCGTAAAATCGGTTCTTCCACCCGATGAAGAGGATATTAATCTGGCCTATCAACTGTTTTCCGAAAATCAGTTGAAAACGGAATTAATCCTTGGTTTCGAAGGTACAGATACCGGATTTACCGGCAATGCCATAGACGACATTCTTAATATCTGCTCTGTACATCCCATTCGGCAGGATACTATGGATGAATTATTAAAAAAAAATCAGGCTGACCGTGGTATACTGGCTAAATTATTGGATGATAATTACATTAAAAGAACAGAATATAAATCAAATGTTTTTTACATCCGGAAATTCTTAAATTAATGAGAGAAATAATATAAGTTTTCAAACAAATAATACAATCACAATGGAACAGGAAAAAAAATACAGGTATGTATCCAAAGAAAAATCTAACATAATAATTAAAAACAAGTTACCCAATATTAAAACCTCGTATATGGTTGCTTCGGGAAAAGGGGGTGTCGGAAAATCCACAGTTGCAGCCGGTCTGGCCTTGTCCCTGGCACTCGAAGGATATTCGGTCGGATTGCTGGATGCCGATATTTACGGACCATCCATTCCCACACTTTTTAATCTGGAAAATAGTGAACGCCCCGAAATTATCGAACTGAACGGTCAAAATCTGATTGAACCATACGAACGAATGGGAGTTAAAATTATGTCCATTGGTTTCTTTTTTGATGCACATCAGGCAGTTATCTGGCGCGGTCCGATGCTTTCTACAGCGCTTAAACAAATGATGAACGATACCAATTGGGGAGAGCTCGATTATTTGATTATTGATACACCGCCGGGTACCGGTGATGTTCACATCACTTTGTTGCAGGATTTTGAAATAAGCGGTGCTATTGTTGTAACCACACCGCAACACGTAGCCTTGTCGGATGTGCAGAAAGTAATAAAAATGTACAACGATGAACGCATCGGAATTCCCGTAATGGGAGTTATCGAAAATATGTCGTGGTTCACTCCAACTCTTCATCCGGACGAAAAATATTTTTTGTTTGGACGTGGCGGAGGAGATACACTGTCAGCGTCATTCGGTATCCCGGTGCTGGCTCAAATACCAATGAACGAAAAAATCTGCACGGCTTGCGACGACGGAAAATTAAATGAATTATTTGATGATAATATAGTCCGGTCAGCTTTTAATTCAATAGTAAATCAGATCATAATTTGATTATTTTACCTTTAATTCGTTTTTTTATTAGTGAACATAAGTTCATTTCGTTTGTTATAAAAACATACTTATTTTCGATAAGATAGAAATAAATAAGTAACTTTCCAGATATAGATAAAATCAATATAAATATAAACTAAATATATTTTATATATATAATTTTTAATCATATCTTTGTAAAATAAATAAATGAACATATATTCATAAAATAATTAACAATAAAAAAAATCAAGAAAATGGAAACAAATCAAGTTATTTCATTGCCACGTATTGGCGACAAAGCACCTTCTTTCAAAGCAGTAACTACTCAGGGTGACATTAATTTTCCCGAAGATTATGCCGGAAAATGGGCTATTCTTTTCAGTCATCCGGCCGATTTTACCCCCGTATGTACTTCAGAATTCATGACCTTTGCTTCGATGCAAAAAGATTTCGATGCGCTGAATACACAGTTAGTGGGTCTTTCGGTGGATGGATTGTACAGCCACATAGCCTGGCTGAGAACCATCAAAGAAAAAATTGAGTACAAAGGAATGAAAAACGTGGAAGTAAATTTCCCCCTTATCGAAGACATTACCATGGAAGTGGCCAACAAATATGGTATGATGCAACCGGGCGAAAGCAATACAAAAGCAGTTCGTGCTGTATTCTTTATCGACCCCAAAGGTATTATCCGCGCCATGATTTACTATCCGCTTTCGCTGGGACGTAATTTTGACGAGCTGAAACGTGTAATCATTGCACTTCAAACTGCTGATAATTTTAGTGTGGCAACTCCTGCCGACTGGCGTCCGGGCGACGATGTAATTGTACCTACTGCCGGTTCGTGTGGTGTGGCCAAAAGCCGTATGGAAGGTGAAGAAGAAGGTGTGAAATGCTACGACTGGTTCTTCTGTACCAAAGAACTGTCGAAAGACAAAGTGGAAGCAGCACTTGGGAAAAAATAAAAAGTAAAAACTAACTGATTCGAAAGGGAGAAACGGATACACTGTTTTTCCCTTTTTATTTGTGAATAAATTTTTCATCAAAACGAACATAAGTTCATAATTATTTCTTTATCTTTGTCATTCACAAACCAAATAAATTCATTACCTAAAATCAGAATTATGCCCCGACCCAAACAAGACCGAAAAATATCCATTCCTCCATTGATGAAGGGATTTAAACCTTTTGGCATCCCCCGCAGAATGCTGAGCTCCGTGTCATTGCTTTACGATGAATATGAAGCAATCCGGCTTCTCGATTACGAAGGGATGAACCAGGATCAGGCAGCTGTGCAGATGAATGTTTCGCGCCCCACGTTGACCCGGATTTACGAAAAAGCCCGTAAAACCATTGCACAGGCACTTGTCGAAGGCAAAATGATAATGATCGAGGGAGGAAATGTACAGTTCGACAGAGCCTGGTATCGTTGCCGTCGGTGCTACAAACTGATAGGAGGGCTTGAAAATCATGTGCAATGTAAAGATTGTAACACTTTCAGCGATGAGGAATTGATTCCGATAAATAATCCGGAAAAATGAAAATTACAGTATTAGCTGACAATCGAAAATTCGATGATACACTCGAATCTGAGCATGGATTATGTATTTATTTAGAAACGGAGAACTATAAATGCCTACTTGATACAGGTGCATCTGATGTGTTTATAACGAATGCCGAAAAATTGGGAATTGATCTCAACGAAGTTGATTTTGTATTCATTTCACACGGACATGCCGACCGTATCGGTGGATTGCCTGAATTTCTGACAGTGAACGT
>JAGPGR010000299.1 GCA_018055865.1 Paludibacteraceae bacterium
CTCCATGGCTCCGGTGACTTCCGAAAATAAAATCGTCTACTCCCAGTGTCCAGGCCATACCTACCGCGGCAGATTCCTGTCCGATGGACAAGTGTGCAGGTCCGGGATGGTTGTAGGAAATTCCGTTATACTCACCTTTGGTTTTGATAAGATTCAGCATGGTTTCAAACTCACGAATCAAAGCCATATCATGGTAAATAGCTTTAAATTCATCGTTGGTAAAATTACCGGTTTCATCTTTTACCGTTTTCTGGTATTGATTCACCGGAATGGGTTGAAAATCAACAAAACCCGGTTTACGTGCTTCCGACGGATCAATGAATTGTACTTTAGGCATAATATTGTATTTTTTGTTATTTTTTCGAGTTAGTTGGCTGCGCTTTTTTTACTTCGTGTTATTTTAATAACGGCCGAAGGGCAAAAAACATTAAAATGCAAATAATGTTTCTTTAAATATCTCACTTACAGTCGGATGTGGAAAAACAATTTCTTTCATCTCATCGATTGTCATTTCATTTTCGATAGCCATGCAGGCACCATAAATCATTTCACTGCCCGGATTTCCGAGGATGTGAACACCTATTACTTCACCGTATTTTTCACCGGTCAGCACTTTACAAATACCGCTTCCACCTTCATTTTCTGCTACGAATCGTCCGGCATAGGCCATCGGCAGTTTAGCCATTTTGAAAGCAATTCCTTTGGCTTTGGCAGATTCTTCTGTTTCTCCTACAGCTGCTACTTCGGGATTGGTGTAGACTACTCCCGGGATGGCATTATAGCGCATCATATCGGTTTTGCCTGTCAGGTTGTTTACCACCACTTCTCCTTCACGACTGGCTGTGTGTGCCAGTAATGAAAAACCCGTTACGTCGCCTGCAGCGAAAACTCCCGGAACATTCGTGCGCATTTTTTCATCCACCTTGATTCCGCCACGCGTTAATTCTACGTTCAGGTTTTCCAGCCCGAATCCCTGCGTGTTGGCTCTGCGCCCTACACTCAAAAGGATTTTTTCACCTTCAACGGTATGCAATTGTCCGTCTTTTTCAAAAATAACTTTATTGCCATCCACCTGAGTCACTTTGGCATTCAGATAAAACTCGATGCCTTTTTTAGCATAAATATCACGCAGCATGGCAGAAATCTCACCATCATTGTTGCCAAGGATTTCGGGCAGCATTTCCACGATAGTCACTTTTGTTCCGAGACTGTTGTAGAAACTGGCAAATTCCATCCCGATAACGCCGCCACCGATAACTACAAGCGTTTCTGGTTTAACTTTTAAATCAAGAATTTCACGGTTGGTCAGGATAATATCTCCGGCTTCCAGTAAGCCCGGAATAGGCGGCACTGATGCTTCTGAGCCTGTACAAATCAACAAATTAGCCCCCAAATAGCTTTCGCCGTTGCACGTTACTTCTACCCCTTTATTGCTCCGCCCCGAGATCATTGCTTCACCTGCAACAACCGTTACGTTGTTTTCTTTCATTTTGGTTTTCACACCCGCCACCAATTTACGCACTACTTTATTTTTGCGGGCAACAATTTTCTCATAATCAAATCGTACGTTATCGGCAAAGATCCCGTATTTGTCGCCATGAAGTGCATTTTCATAGGTTTTGGCACTGTAAAGCATCGTTTTGGTAGGGATGCAACCCTCGTTGAGGCACACGCCTCCGAGGGATTTTTTTTCGAATAAAATAACAGAAAGTCCCTTGTGCCCGGCACGTTCTGCAGCAACATATCCGGCAGGTCCGCCACCGATAATAAGTAAATCAATCATAATAAAGCCCCCTATATCCCCCAAAGGAGGAATTCCCATGCGGGGAACATTTTTAAATGGTTATTCTTAATACTCAGAATTATATAATATTGAACTTATCAAGTATGAATTATTTTTTTTTGGACAAAAAGTATATTCATGCAAGGGAAAATGCTCTCTTTTCACCTTTCGGGGGTTAGGGGCATTTATAAGTCTATTTCCATCGTCTCAATTTCAATTGCAATTTGTTTCAGGAATCGGGTTGCTTCGCCGCCATCTATTGAGCGGTGGTCATAAGTCAGGCTTAATCCAATAAAAGGCACAAACGCATAAACACCGTCTCCCAAATCTTTTGGCCGTGGGACAATGGTATTCACACCCAAAATTGCTGATTGAGGGAGATTAATAACCGGTGTAAACATTTCTACGCCATAGTTTCCGAGATTAGAAACAGTGAAAGTAGCAGCCTCTGCCGAAAGTATTTCGGGATTCACACTGCCTTTGCGGCAGGCTGCAGCCAATTCCTTGAACTGATTTGCAAGTCCGGCAACGGAAAGGTCGTCGGCATTCCGTACAACCGGCACCATCAAACCACGGTCAGTATCTACTGCCAGGGCCAGATGCACTTTATTGAAATACCTGACTGTATCTCCCAGGAAATGTGTGTTTACATTCGGGAATTTCTTCAGCGCTTTTATTACGGCAAAACACACCAAATCATTGAGGGTGATATTGGTTGTGAGCGTTCCCTTTTCCATTTCTGCTTTTACCTGTTTGCGAATCTCGAGAATACGGCGGGCATCAGCTCCCAGGTGGTGAGTGAGTTGAGCTGAATTCTGGAGTGATGCATGCATTGATTTGGCAATAATCCGACGCATATTTGAGATTTTTTTATCTTCATAATCCACTCCGTATGCTGCATTCAAAGGTGGCGCCAGATCTACTGATTTAGCAGTTCCGGAAAGACCCGACCCTTCACCAGTAGGTTGAAATCCTGTTTCTGCAGCTATTTTCTTTGCAAGTGGAGTTAGTTTTGATCTGTTTTCCAGTGCTCCCAGAATGTCTTTTTCTACAATACGCCCTTTTGGGCCTGAGCCTGCTACCTGTGAAATATCCAGCCCTTTGCCGGCAGCAAGACTCCTGGCGCGGGGAGATATGAATTGCGTTTCGGACTCAAAATATGGAGTGAATGGGTCAGCTATTTCAATACTTGAAGTTGGGGTTTCGGATTTTTTAATATCGTGATTTTCAGGTACTGAACTCGGTGCTTGTTGCCCGCTGCTGACTTCACCGCCAAGCAGAGCTGAATAATCTTCACCCGGTTGCCCTATTATCATCATTTTATCTAAAACAAGTACTTCATCGCCTTCGTTATAAAAGCACTCCAGCACAAAGCCATCGGCAGGAGATTCTTCTTCAAAAGAAGCTTTATCAGTTTCGTAAGAGAACAAAACGTCTCCTTTGTTTACAGCATCACCCTTCTTTTTATTGATTTCGGCTATTATACAACTTTCTAC
>JAGPGR010000300.1 GCA_018055865.1 Paludibacteraceae bacterium
TGCAAAGATAGATATTTTATCCTTATAAAAAAAAGAAAGGGGAAAAGAAAAACCAAACAAAAGCGCAGAAAAAGACCAAAATACTGAATAACAGTGTCTAACTTATTGACGCCAAAAGGCAGGAGTGCTTATGAGAAATCAGCAGAGCTTTTACGGAGTGAAATCTGACAAAGATTAATTTATTGACTTTGATGTTCTGTTACTGAATTCTACTCATTCAATCAAATCTGACCTGATTTAATTTTCCCATCAGGTTAACGATATGATTTTTACGACGTTGGATGTATGAAGACGGATTGGTCGGATTATATTTGCGGGGATTAGGCAGGCATACGGCTATCAAAGCTGCCTGCGATTTAGTGAGATTCTTAGCATTTTTACCAAAGTAAGTTTTTGAGGCTGCCTGAACTC
This sequence comes from Paludibacteraceae bacterium, assembly GCA_018055865.1. Lineage (GTDB taxonomy): Bacteria > Bacteroidota > Bacteroidia > Bacteroidales > Paludibacteraceae > UPXZ01. Next base: position 412 of record JAGPGR010000300.1, read on the forward strand.
CATACATACCTTCTCCTGTTTCAGCCACATTGAGATACACTTCCATAATACGTTCTTTAGTCCAAAAAAATTCGATAAGCACCGTAAAATAGGTTTCAAGTCCTTTGCGAACCCAGGAACGTCGGGGCCAAAGAAATACGTTTTTGGCAGTTTGCTGTGAAATAGTGCTGCCACCACGGATTCGTTTTCCTTTTTTGTTGTGCTTTATCGCTTTTTCTATATCACTGAATGAGAAGCCATTATGTTCCATAAACAAGTTGTCTTCCGAGGCAACTACCGCCTGAATCATATTTGGAGAAATATTATCAATGGAAGCCCAGTTGCGAACGATTTTGGGCTTTTCACCGTCAAAAACACATTCGGCAGCCCTGAGAAACATCAAAGGAGTGAAATAAACGGGGACAAAACGGGCAATAAGTACAGCCAGAATACTTCCGGCAAAAAAAATAAGCAATAATTTTACTGCCCAGGTTCTGAATTTTGAAAAGAGAGTTTTCTTCTTTTTTGCAGCCATCGTGTTATTATAATTGAGTTAAATCCCAAAATGCCTTGTCAATGGTCGGAAATTGAAATTCAAATCCATTAATTTTAAGAGTTTCCGAGTTAACATTCGTACTCCCCAGCATAAGCGATGCATCAACACCCACAATAAAAGTTGCAATCTTGAGCAACCAGGCAGGAGCCGGAATCCCGAGAGGCATCCGTTTCACTTCGCGGAGGGTTTTCATAAAAATCTGATTACTAACCGGATAAGGCACTGCAGCATTCACAGTTCCGGAGATTCCGGTATTTTGAATTAAAAAAAGAACAATGCGGTAATAATCTTCCACGTGAATCCAGCTTACCATTTGCCGGCCATTTCCTTGTTTTCCGCCCAATCCGGTGACAGCAAGCAGTTTGAATAGCGGAAAAGCTCCTCCGGAATTTCCTAAAACCACTGACGTTCGTATTGCTACTTTTCTTACATTTGGAATGAATGTGGAGAAAAACGCTTTTTCCCACTGCTGTACTACGTTTCCCAAAAAATCACCGGCAAAATCCATGGAAGATTCATTCATTGTTTTATTTACGCCTGTATGATTGTAAATTCCTGTTGCACTGGCATTTATCCATAATTTGGGCGGGGTTTTACACAAAGAAATTGCTTTGTTTAATAAATTGGTAGTCTCAATACGCGACTGAAGTATTGCTTCTTTGTTTTTTTTGGTAAAACGCGAATTAATCGATTTTCCGGAAAGATTAATCAATACGTCCGTTTTTTCCAACTCCAGAATCAGCTCACCTTCATTCCACGACACATCCGTTCCGTTTCGCGAAACCACACGCACCGAAAATCCGCTTTCTTCAAACCTCTTCTTAAGGAATTTTCCGATAAATCCGGATCCTCCGGCAATAAGAATATTCATGACTGAAAAGTGTAAAGTTTGTGTTCTTGATTATTAATTCCGCATAAAAACTCAATTCACAACCCGCCACCGAACCCGCCAGCGTCCGTTTTCGAAGTCGTGAGTCAGAATTTCAAAATATCCGATTTCGGATGTATTACTCACATGCTGACCTATGCAGGCACAGGCATCATAATCGCCCACTTTTATCACCCGCAATGTTTCAGAAACATCTTCGGGAAGCTTAGACAAATCAACAAAAGCCGAAGCTTCTTTGTATGTAAGAAATTCTTCATTTACAGGCAGATTTTGTTGAATCACTTCGTTTACCCTGCGTTCAATCTCTGTCACTTGCTCTGCCGAAGGAACTTGTGAAAGCAAATAATCACATTTGGATTTTTTGCGCTCAATATGTGCATTTTTGGACCTTCCGCAGTTGAACATTCTGACCATTGTCTGATTCAGAATATGTTCGGCGGTATGCATGGGTTCGTTGTAATCTTTTTTTGCTTCGTTAAGTTGTATTTCCATATTGAGAATGTTTTTTGCAAAAATAATTAAAAATGGATGATATTTGCTTACTTCATTGTAATATTTAATCTTAGTACTGAAAGCAAAAGTCTGAAATTGTTGGCGTAATTTCAGACTTTAACAGTTTCATTATAGGCATTTCAATATCAATATTACTTTGTATATCAGATACTTAAATTTACTGATTTTTGATTTTCTACTGCTTCTTCAGCACAAAAGCCGAACGGGCCGGAATGTAGAGTTTCAGCCATTCCTTTCCCATATATTCTTCGGGGGCAGGCTGGGTGAAGTGTTCTACGCTTTCGTCAATCAGGCCATGTCCGTCGAATAGCGGATTATCCGTATTCAGAACTACTTTATAACTTCCTTTTTCGGCCAGAATGCCATAATCGGTATATGAATTTGTTCCATGGAAATTAAATACAAAAACTAAATCATTGCGTTGATAAGCCATCACCTGATCGCCTTCATTGTCCCAGAGTTGATAGAGAGGAGTTTCGTTAAAATGTTTCACAGAATGAATCAAACGAATCATTGCCCGATCAAATTCGCCCAATCCATAATAGATATAATCGGAATTATCCACCAACTCCCACTGACGACGTGCATATTTATGGGACCAGCCATTGCCTTCGCGCGGAAAATCAATCCACTCCGGATGGCCGAATTCATTACCCATAAAGTTAAGATAGCCGCCGTTAATGGTTGTAGATGTCACCAGCCGAATCATCTTATGCAGCGCTACTCCCCGCTCCACCATAAAATTCTGATCACCCTTCTGCATATGCCAGTACATATCGGCATCAATGAGGCGGAAAATAATGGTTTTATCACCTACCAACGCCTGGTCATGACTTTCGGCATAACTGATGGTTTTTTCATCGGCACGACGGTTGGTGAGTTCCCAATAAATATGTCCTACTTTCCAGTCTTCATCTTTCACTTCCTTGA
>JAGPGR010000301.1 GCA_018055865.1 Paludibacteraceae bacterium
CTGGTGATTTTTGGTTTGGATTTTTGATACAAAAAGTAAAATGTACCCAGTACTACTAATCCTAGAAGTACCCACAACGTGATTTTTAGAATCTTTTTCATACATGTATGGAGCCTGCTAAATTCCATTCGTAGGTCTTTCAGGCTTTTTTTAATTGATTAATAATTAGATATTTTATTTCGTTCAAATTTGTCTGTTTTGTTTTAATAGTACCTTTTTGAGGGATTTAGGGGCATTTTTTTTTAATTTTCGTCTCTGATCGCTTCGATGGCTTTGATGCTTACAGCTCTTCGGGCCGGAATAAGACCTGCCAGACTGCCTATTACCAGAATTACAAACAGCGATCCCATTGCTATAGAGAAACTTATCTGAGGATCTTTCAGCATCGATTCGGCACTTTGACTGAACAGAATGGTAATTACCTGCAGAATGCCCACTCCGAACATCATTCCGGCCACTCCGGCTATGAGTGTAAGGATAATGCTTTCAATGATAATTTGCGAGATAATGTTGGCCGGAGTAGCTCCCAACGCCCTTTTTATCCCGATTTCTTTCGTTCGCTCGCGCACGGTAACCAGCATGATGTTACTCACACCGATTCCTCCGGCTGCCAGCGTTCCGAGTCCCACTATCCAAACCAAGATTCCAATCCCTATTTGAAGATAGAAAAACATGGTAAACATATCTTCCAGATTCATGGACCAAACAGCAGTTTTATCCGTTGGCGCAATGTTGTGAATTCGTTTCAGTTCCTCTTTTACCGCATTTTCCACCACGCTTACTTTTACACCCGGATCGGCCGTGATGGCCAGAAAATGGACAATGTTTCCCTGGTTGAAGGCTTGTTGCATGGTAGAGAATGGCAGAATGACTGTTTCTTCAGCGTTTCCGCCAATGTTAATGCCTGACGAATTGCCGGATACTCCGATTACCTGAAAATAAATTCCGTTGAGCTGAATGTTTTTACCAATCGGATTTTCACCATTGTTGAACAGGACTTCATACACTCTTTTGCCTATTACACATACTTTGCGCTGTTCTGCCACGTCTATTTCGTTGATAAATCTTCCATACGTCATTTTACTCCGGTCTATTTCGTTGTAGTTGGCATACACTCCTTTTGAATTGAACGAACCTGATTTTTCGCCGCGTACTACATTCTTGTCGGTAGAGCGGCCGCCGAAAAGCACCGGCGAAAGAAACTGCATATCCGGAATTTTATTGACAAGAACCGGAAGATCGGCATTGACGATATTCCAGTTACGTCCTTTTTTGAAACCCTTATATGGTTCTGAGGTAACCCCGTTGCTTACGAAACAGGAATTGGTAGCAAAGCCTTCAATTTCCTTCATCATATTCTTTTTCAACGCATTAGCTGCCCCTACCATGACTACAAGCATAAACATTCCCCAAAAAATACCAAAAGCTGTAAGAACACTTCTTGATTTATTGTGTGTAATGGCTTGCCATATTTCGTACCAGCGGTCCAGATCGACAAAACGTGCCACCCAGCCCCTTGAAGGGGGAGTTTCTGATAGTTGGTCTTTATTATTTATTGTATTCATGTTTTGAATTTCTCTAATCGTAATTTCTTTATTTGTAATAGTAAGTTTAATGGTCATTTGTTACCCTATAAAGGTCTTAGGGCAGCTATTCTTCTCTCATGGCTTCTATTGGTTTTATCCTGGTGGCCCGGCGTGCAGGCATATATCCGGCTATAACACCGGCCAAAATAAGTACGATTGTAGAAAATATTACATAACCCAACTGAACAGTCGGATTTTTGAAAACAGACATTTCCTGTCCGCCGGCTGTGGTTTGACCGGCAGCGCTTTGTTCCATTGTATAGTTTATCAGTTCGGTTAGGCCGATTCCCATCATCATACCTATATAACCAAATACTGCGGTAATAAGAATGGCTTCAATCACAATGGAAATCAGAATGGACGATGGAGGAGCTCCTATGGCTTTGCGGATGCCTATTTCGCGTGTACGTTCTTTTACTGAAACGAGCATGATGTTGCTCACACCTACAATTCCGGCTATCAGCGTGAAGATGCCAACTATGGTAACGAATAGATTAATCCCGTTGAATATCCGCATGGTTTGCAGGTAGTTTTCCTGCGAATTGTTTATCCAAAGTGCTTTTTCATCTTCAGGATCAAACATCATGGTTTGCGACATCTTGGTTTTCAGTTGCTTATTGAAGCGTTCATTTGTTTCTTTGCTCTCAAGGCCCTGAGTGGTAAAGGCGATGGAATTAAATTTCTTATCCGGATTGTAGATGGATTGGGCTGTTGAGAACGGAATGTATGCCTGTGTGCCATCCCAACTCTCTTTTTTGGAATTAATTCCCACCACTTTGAACATAATGGGTCCTAACTGAACGTATTGTCCCAGGGCTGATTTGCCTTTGAATAGTGTTTCTTCTATTTTTTTGTCGAGAACGATTATTTTGTTGCTTTTTTCAATGTCAAGGTTGTTGATAAAACGGCCTTTCCCGGGTTCAAACTCCAGGTTGTAGATTTTCTGATAGCTTGGATGTACCCCTTTTATGCGATACGATCCATATTCCGAACCTACCGTAATGGTGGAATTTTTGTCGATGATTCCTGTCTCTTCGTCGCTTTCGGGTACGTTGTCATTTACCGTATTTAGTTCTTTTTCTGTAAAATCAAGGTCGCGGCTCGATTTCAGTCCTTTGTACGGCAGTGAAGTTTGTCCCGGCCACATTTGAACTGTATTGGTTGCTCTGTTTCCAAAGTTGCTCGTCACTCCGTTTTGCAGTCCGTTGCCGGCTCCGAGCAGCACAATAAGAATGAAAATTCCCCACGACACCGATAAGCCGGTCATGGTAGTGCGGAGTTTGTTGTGTTTCAGCGCAGCTAGTATTTCTTCCAGTGTATTCATGCCAAACTTTTTGATATTTAACGAATTAAATTTTTCACGGGGTAGTATTCATTTTCGATAAGGCCGTCTTTAATATGAATAATGCGGTCGGTAGTGTCGGCTACTGATTGTTCGTGCGTTACTATTACAGTCGTTATGCCGGTCTTATTCAGTTCTTTCAGCACTCCCATTACTTCTATAGAGGTTTTGCTGTCGAGTGCACCTGTCGGTTCGTCGGCAAGAATCACTTTGGGCTTGGAAATAATGGCACGTGCAATGGCTACACGCTGTTTTTGCCCGCCCGACATTTCAGAGGGCATGTGAGTAGCCCAGTCTTTCAGCCCCATCATGTCCAGGTATTCCATGGCAATAATATTTCGTTTT
>JAGPGR010000302.1 GCA_018055865.1 Paludibacteraceae bacterium
TCTTTGTATTGCTTGTTTTCCATTTGTAATAAAATTATATTGCAAAAGTACAGATAAATCACGGAAACAGAAAATGCGCAAACTTCTGTTGCGCATTTTATCATGAGTAGTTTTAATTTTACAGTTTGACAATGTTCGAAAGTAACCGAATTATCCAGTCTCCAAATCACCAATTATCAAGGTCTCCAAGTCCCCTTATTTTTTTCTTCCAATAAAAAAAATCAATCAATAAAAACTTCGAGCAATCGGGCATTTCCTTGCGGAGTAAGTGTAAAATCCTTCATAGAAGCGGGAATTAATACTGTGTCGCCTTTTTGCATCTGAACTGTTGAGGTTCCGCCTGCTATTTCCACTTTTCCTTCCAGGCACATATACACCACGAAGGTCTCCATGTAGGCATAATGAAAGTTCTTTTTTTTGTTCAATTCCAGCAGGTTGGTGGTAAAATACTCGCAACTGACCAGTTTTACTTCCTCATTCGGCACAACCTTGTAGTCTGTTTTCGGATTTTTCGATGCTTTGAAATTGATTACATCCAGTGCCTGCGCGGTATGTAGTTCACGTTCGTTACCGTTCTCATCCTTTCGGTTGTAATCGAAAATCCGGTACGTAACATCGCTGGATTCCTGTACCTCGGCCACCATCACCCCTTTGCCTATCGCATGTACCAGTCCGGCAGGAATAAAGAAAACGTCACCAGCTTGTACGGGCACTTTCTGTAACAATGATTCCACTTCATCTTTTTCAAGCGCTTCCAGATACTCTTTTTTTGTACAATTACGCTTAAAACCGATAATCAGCGAGGCGCCTTCATCAGCATCGAGCACATACCACATTTCTGTTTTACCGAAAGAATCATGACGCTTGCCGGCAACTTCGTCGTTGGGATGTACCTGGATGGAGAGGTCGTCATTAGCATCTATCAGTTTGAAAAGCAACGGAAAAGCGTTTCCAAAGCGTTTATACACTTTTTTACCGACCAGCTGTTCTTTGAACTGTTCGATGATTTCAGGCAGCGTTTTTCCGGTCAGATAGCCGTTGGCTACTACGGAAGTATCGGTCGGGTAACCGGATAGTTCCCAGCTTTCGCCGATGTTGGGCAATTCTGCGGGATTTTTTCTGTATTTCTTTTCCAGTCGGTCACCACCCCAGATTTTATCTTTGACGATGGGAGTAAATTTTAATGGATACATAATGTATGATTTAAGCCCCCAAGCTCTAAAGGGGAGTAAAAGAGCAAAAAAGTTGGAAAATATAAAACATTTACAATTCTGATAAAATGTAAAATACAGGAAAAAGTGACAGAAGAATAACCACCTAAGAAGTCCCCCTTGGGGGATTTAGGGGGCTTTCCCTACCCTTTCCCTTTCTTTGCCAGATTGAGTTCCCACTTCCAACTTGTGCGGAGTGTTTCTTCTACTGTTTCCTGTGCTTTCCAGCCCAGTTCGTTGTTGGCATACGAAGGGTCTGCCCACACCTGCTCAATATCTCCTTCGCGGCGGTCAACAATGCGATGCGGAACTTTCACTCCGTTTACTTTCTGGAATGTATTGACAAGTTCCAGCACTGACAATCCCCTACCCGTTCCGAGGTTAAAAGTTTCCACGTTGAATTTGCTTTTCTTCTGCAGCATCCGTTCCACGGCTATTACATGCGCTTTAGCCAGGTCCACCACGTTGATATAATCGCGTATGCAGGTACCGTCGGGTGTATTGTAATCATTTCCAAAAACCTGAAGTTGCTTGCGAATGCCGGCTGCAGTTTGAGTAATAAAAGGCACCAGATTATTGGGTACTCCTGTTGGCAACTCGCCGATTTCGGCACTCGGATGCGCACCTATGGGGTTGAAATAGCGCAAAATAGTTGCCTGATAAAAGCCATCGGAATAAGCCGTATCCCGAATGATTTCTTCACAAATTTGTTTGGTATTCCCGTAGGGCGAAAGTGCTGTTTTGATAGGTGCATCTTCTGTTACAGGCAGAATATCGGGCTGACCGTAAACAGTACAGGATGATGAGAAAACGATGTTTGGAACTTTATGAATCGGCATGAGTTGAAGCAGGTTCATAAGCGAAACAAGGTTGTTGCGGTAATAATAGAGCGGTTTCTGAACCGATTCACCCACAGCTTTGCTTGCCGCAAAGTGAATAATCCCTTCTATGCCGGTGTGTTTTTCAAACATCCGGTCCATATTCACATAATCTGTACAATCGATGTTTTCGAATGCAGGACGAATTCCTGATATTTTTTCTATTCCGCTGAGCACTTCGATGTTTGAATTGGACAAATTGTCAACTACCACCACTTCGAAGCCGGCTTGCTGCAACTCAACCACTGTATGGGAACCTATATAGCCGGTTCCGCCTGTCACTAAAATTTTTGCCATACTATCTTATTTATTTACAATTTACAATTCATAAAAAAATACCTCAATTATTGATACAATTGTGAAGGATAAACACCTTTGTCCACCAATTTCTGAATTTTCGCCACCACTTCCGGACGGTCTTCAGCATAAGTTACTCCAAACCATCCGGATGGAGTATCCAGCACGCGGCATGAAGATTTTCCACTCACAATCAGATTATTAACAACCAGCGGTATGAAAAATTCCGATTTTAGTTCGTCCCCGTGTTCTTTCAGAAAATTTTTGAATTCTTCTTCGGAATATTCGAAATAATCAGGTGTCAGACCCCAGAAATTCATGGAAACAGGAGTCTTTTCGGCTATTTCCACATCATTTCCATCTTCGCCGGTAAATACGATTTTACCATTTTTCCTAATAATGGACGTACGCTCCACCACGTTGGTCAGATTGCCGTTTTCATCCACTTCGCATACACCGCGGGCTACCGTGCCGCTTTCAGACAATGTATTTCCCACATGATATCCGAGCATGGAATATTCGTTTGTCTTTCCGGTTACATTTCGTAAAAACTCTGCCATAATCTCAAAAGATTCTTTTCCGTAAAAATCATCGGCATTAATCACTGCAAACGGCTCTTTTATTACATCTTTTCCCATCAGCACAGCGTGATTGGTTCCCCAGGGTTTGCTCCGTTCGGGATTGAATGTAAATCCTTCGGGAATATCTGTAATATCCTGAAAAACAACTTCGGTGGGAACAATTCCTTCGTATTTCTTCAATACAATATTACGAAAATCTTCTTCAAATGATTTGCGGATAACAAAAACTATTTTGCCGAATCCGGCACGAACAGCATCATAAACGGAATAATCCATAATAGTTTCACCGCTGGGTCCTAACC
>JAGPGR010000303.1 GCA_018055865.1 Paludibacteraceae bacterium
ATACAATCGGCTGCACATTGTTTTCGGCATGGTGAATGATAAAGATATCACCGGCGTTTTAGCTTTACTGCCTCAGGATGCTGAATATTATTTTACGGCCGCCAATACACTAAGGGCATTGTCGCCGGATGAATTAAAAAACCGGGCAGAGAACTTCGGTCTGAAAGGAGAATCGTATAAATCTGTAGCCGAGGCAGTTAGATCGGCTGTTGCCCGGTCGGAAAGGAATGATTTAATCTATGTTGGCGGCAGTAATTTTGTAGTAGGAGAGGCTTTGGAGCTGTTTTGAGGTAACGTTTTTTTTCTAAATCGAAATTCTACAGCTGGTTATGCTAATTTTTTAGTATTTTTGTTCTGTGCCATTAATTTTGTTAGAAAAATCAACACAAACAAATATTATTATTATGAAACTAAACACTTTATTTTACATCGGAATGACAACCCTATTTTTGAGTTCGTGTGCGAGCACATTGCACAATAAACTCACCAAGGAAGAAAAATCCGACGGCTGGCAGCTGCTGTTCGACGGAAAAACGCTCAACGGCTGGCGCGATTACAACGGTGATAAACTGACTGCACCATGGTTTGCTACAGATGGCACTATTCAGGCCAGAGGCGGTGGCGGCGATGCTCACGGATACATCGTTACTTCGAAAAATTATGAAAATTTTGACCTCGTTTGGGACTGGAAAATTGCCAAAGGCGGAAACAGCGGCATGCTTTATCATGTGGTGGAAAATCCGGCTTTCAAGGTGCCTTATGTAACCGGTCCGGAATATCAGCTCATTGATAACCTCGGTTTTCCGGAACAGCTGGAGGATTGGCAAAAAACGGCTGCAGATTATGCCATGCATGTGGCTGATATTTCCAAATTGATAATCAAACCGGCCGGAGAATGGAATTCATCCCGAATCGTGTTTGACAACGGACATGTGGAGCACTGGCTCAATGGCCAAAAGGTAGTGGAATTTGAAGCCTGGACAGAAGATTGGTTTGCCCGGAAGCACAGCGGTAAATGGGAAAATGCACCTGAATACGGCCTGGCCAGCACAGGTGTGATTTGCCTGCAGGATCACGGCTCGGCAGCGTGGTTCAGAAATATGAAAATAAAGGAACTTCCCCGAAAAATCAAAAAGGTAAGTTTATTCAACGGAAAAGATCTGACCGGGTGGGAAGTGTATGGTACGGAGAAATGGTACGTGGCAGATGGTTTGCTGGTATGCGAAAGCGGCCCCGAAAAGAAATACGGCTATCTGGCTACCCGGGAATATTACAACGATTTTGATCTTACGCTCGAATTTAAGCAGGAAGCCGATGGCAATTCAGGCGTTTTCTTCCGCTCGTTTATTGAGCCGGATGTGAAAGTTAATGGCTGGCAGGTGGAAGTGGCTCCCCGGGGCAATGACACCGGCGGAATCTATGAATCCTACGGACGCGGCTGGCTGGTGCAGATTCCGGATGAAAAAGAAAACATCCTGAAAGAAAAAGACTGGAACACCATGCGAATCCGTGTAGAAGGTGATAACGTGAGAACCTGGCTGAACGGAGTGGAAATGGTGAATCTGACCGATGAAAAAATAGGAAAAGCACAGGGACGCATAGCCCTGCAAATACACGACGGAGGTGGTATCAAAGTGCTTTGGCGAAATCTGAGTTTGCAAACATTGTAAAAAATACTCATAAAAAAAAGCCTGCGAAAGCGGGCTTTTTTTATCTGGTCTTCTGAAATTTCATGATGCAAAAATGCATTTATTTATATGGTGTATTTTTTGAAAACGGAGCATTTTTTTAAATTTCCAACCTGGGAAATCTTTTTTTTAGCTGCTTTCTGCTTTCAGGTTTTACAGTTTTTCTCACACATCAATCGATGCAATTTCCACCAGTAATTCGTCCTGCATCACCGACTGACCGGGCACTACATGAATCTTTCGGATCACTCCGTTGCAGGAAGCATTGATTTCATTCTGCATTTTCATGGCTTCCAGGCTTAGAATCGGTTCTCCTTCATTTACCAGGTCACCTTCGCTCATGAATATATCCACAATTTTTCCGGGCATTTGTGATCTGATGTTGTTGTCGGCCGAAGTTGTAGTACCTTTGTTAAGCATATTCTGTCGCAGATACGAAAAAATCGATTCCAGGCTGAACTTATATTCCACGCCGTTCACTTTCACCACTATCCGGTTCTGGTCGCGCTGAGTGATTTCGCAACGATACATGTTGTCGTCCATACTGAATGAAGAAAAGTTGTTTTTATGTTCAATGAAAAAAACATCTTTTTCTTCACCATTTATGATGGGTTTCGATTCCTTCGGGAGGTAAATTTTGTATCGTTCGCCATTGTCGCGCATGGCTATGAAAAGCCGTGTTGCGTCTCTTTTATATACGTATGATGTTGCCATAATATTGAACTGCCTCCTAACCCCCTGAAGGGGGAATAAACAGGCTGGTAAAACTTAATTATTATTTTTAATCGTTATCATAAAATCACTAAATCCTGTGAAAAGTTGACTTGCCGCAAAAAATCCTCCCTTCGGGAGGGATTAGGTGGGCTGTATATTTTATTATTTATTTATCCTCTTGTTCAATACCCACACATTGAGCGATTCGCTTTTGAACATGGACGATTCCGATGAATATTGCAGGTATTCCTTGGCGTAAGTGATGGTTGCAGCCAGGGCTGCCATCATCGCTTCGTCTTCCGATTCCAGCATCTCGGGTGTGAATATCGTATCTACCCATCGGGTAGTGTAAGTTGCTTCAATAAATTCCTTGCTCCTTAATACTGTTTTGCAAAACGGTACGGTGGTTTTAAGTCCCGAAATCGAAAAATCATTCAGAGCTGAAAGCGTTTCCCGGATGCAATCTTCGCGGTTTTCTGCATGTACGATTATTTTAGCTATCATAGAATCGAAATAGGGCGTCACTACCGAAAAATCTTTCACTCCGGTTTCGATGCGGATGTGGTCGCCGTGAGGGAAATGTATTTTTTCGATAAATCCGGTTTGAGGGCTGAAACGGTTCTGCGGATCCTCGGTGTTTACGCGGCATTCTATGGCCCAACCGTTGAAATGAATATTTTCCTGTTTCAGTGTAAGCGTTTCGTCCAGGGCAATCCTGATTTGCCATTCTATCAGATCTACGCCGGTAATCATCTCTGTTACAGGATGTTCTACCTGAATTCGGGTATTCATTTCCATAAAATAATACTCCCCATTTTCATCCAGAATAAATTCGATTGTACCTGCAGAGTAATAGCCAATGGTT
>JAGPGR010000304.1 GCA_018055865.1 Paludibacteraceae bacterium
TTCGGGAATTCCCTTCAGGTATTTGTCGCTCAGCAAGCCTTGTGCAAGCGGCGAAAAACTGATAAATCCCACCCCTTTTTCCTCCACCAGCGGAAACATGGATTGTTCCACATCGCGTGTCATTAAATTGTATTTGTCCTGGTAGATAAGACACGGTGTACCATTTTCACGCAGAATACGGAAAGCTTCGCGGGCTTTGTTAGCCGGATATTTGGATATACCTACGTACAATGCTTTTCCTTGTTTCACCATATCCGAGAGTGCTCCCATGGTTTCTTCAAGCGGCGTATTCGGATCGTAGCGGTGCGAGTAGAAAATGTCCACATACTCCAGCCCCATACGTTTCAGACTCTGATCGAGGCTCGCAATGAGGTATTTGCGCGAACCCCAGTCGCCGTAAGGTCCATCCCACATGGTGTGACCGGCTTTGGTGCTGATGATGAGTTCGTCGCGGTGCGAACCGAAATCCTCTTTCAGAAATTTGCCGAAATTCTTTTCGGCGCTTCCAAACGGTGTCCCGTAGTTATTGGCCAGATCAAAATGGGTAATACCATTGTCGAATGCCGTCCGAAGCATATTACGGGCCTCGGTTTGGTCGTTCACATCGCCAAAGTTATGCCACAAGCCGAGTGAAATACGAGGTAACTGCAATCCGCTGCGTCCGCAATAGTTGAAGCCGACAGATTGAGTATATCTTTCGGGAGAAGGAGTATATTTCATACTACAAAATTTACGAATTAAATCGAATTAAACGAATAATAATGTTTCGATTCCCGAGTAGCTTGTACAGGTAAACAATATAATGCTATTTACCCTTATTAAACCTCTCATTTCACCACCGGCGAAGCGTTGTGAAGAAACGGATAAGGGTGTTGGGGCTTCCCTTAGAATTTCACTTCCGGAGCCTGTTCAGCTCCTTTTTCAGCTTCAAAAGTTGGTTTGCGCTCGAATCCGAACAATCCGGCTATGATGTTTTTAGGAAATCTTCTCACTGTAGTGTTGTAGCTTTGCACTTCCTGGTTGAATTGTTCACGTGCCACAGCAATTCTGTTTTCTGTGCCTTCCAGCTGTGCCTGCAGTTCAATGAAATTCTGATTGGCTTTGAGTTCGGGATAAGCTTCACGAAGCAAAAGTAATCTGCCCAATGCGCTGCTCAATTCTCCCTGAGCTGCCTGAAATTCCTGCAGTTTTTCCGGAGTAAGGTTTGTCGGGTCGATTGTCATTTGTGTTGCTTTGGAGCGGGCATTTACCACTGCTTCGAATGTGCTGCTTTCGTGTTTGGCATAGCCTTTCACGGTTTCTACCAGGTTTGGAATCAGGTCGGCTCGACGCTGATACTGGTTCTCAACATTTGCCCAGGATTTGTTGAGCGATTCCTGCGTGGAAACCAGTCCGTTGTATCCACCAATTCCCCAGAATACTAAAATGGCTAAGATTGCCAGAACTAAAATGATAAGACCACCTTTTTTCATAATTTGTATAATTTTTATTTGTTAATAATTTTTCCTGATAAATTTTATTTGTTTCGATTTACTCTTCTGCCGGAAACAGAACCTGAGGAAGAAAAAAAATGTAAGTCCGGATAAAAGTGTTTATTTTCAGATTAATAAAAAATGGTACTTTAAAAAATCCCCTTTAGGGGTTTGGTGGCTACCATCCTCCCGAAGCTCCTCCTCCGCCGGTCATTCCTCCGCCAAATCCGCCTCCTCCGAAACCGCCTCCGAATCCGCCGCCTCCGAACCCGCCTCTACCACTGAATACTCCGCCGCCCACAGCACCTCCTGTGAAAGCAGCAGTTCGGCGTAGCCGTGGTATTTTCGTATCGTGATGATCTTCGAAACCGCAAAATTTACATTTGTAAGTAGCGCGCTGAGTGCCCGAATTGAAATACGTGGGCATCAATACCGTTCGTTTGGAGTTGAGAACGTAGGCTTTCGTGTCGCATTTGGGGCAGCGGGTGTAGGTATTGAACTTATCCAGCGAAAATACAGCCTGATTCTGACAGCTTTCACATACAAAGACATCGTAATCGATGCTGTTCAGTTTTTCCTCAAATTGTTGTGCTACCTGTAGCCGGGTGTCTTCTTCGCGCTCGGAGAGCATGTGCATTTTGTTCCCACATTCGTTGCACGGAATGGGTGCCCTTCTGGCTTTTTTCATCTGCCATCTGCCATACAGGTACGAAGGCAATGCAGCTACCGGAGCCGGGAAGAGAAGTAAAACCAATGCGGCTTTCGATAAAAATATTATCAGAAAGAAAGCCACAAGCGGGAAAGCAAATGCTGAAAGCGCGTAAGTGGCTTTGTTCTGGTCTTTGATGGCTTTGTAGCGTGCCAGATTGGTGGAAAGTGCCTGGTTTTGGTGAACTTTTCTTACAGCAGTGCTTATCCACAGCCATGTAAGGAGCATAAAGACGATGTAACCGGCTGCTGCGTAAGGTATCACTTCCATCCATCGGATGGGTTCCTGCACTTCCTTTTCGAATGGCTCTTCGCGCACGGTGCTAATGATTTTGTTCACTCCGGCTATTACTCCTGCATCGTAATTTCCGTTTCGGAATTCCGGAAAAATGACCTGGGATATGATTCGTTTTGCTATTGCATCCGGAAGCACTCCTTCCACTCCGTAACCCGTGCGGATTACTACCCGCCTGATATCCATAACGAAAAGAAGCAGAACGCCGTTGTCCTGCTTTTCGCCACCGATTTTCCAGAAATTGAAAAGCCGGTTGGCAAAGTCGTCTTCATTCTCGAATCCGATGGAATTAAGCAACACGACGGCCATTTCGGTGTCATTTACTTTCCATAGGGAATCAATCTGTACGTTGATGATTTGTTCCGTTTCGGGTTTAAGAATGTCGTCGGGATCACTCACAAAGCCTGGTATCGCAGCTTTTTGCGGATTCGGAACGGTTTCGACGGTGTAACTGGTCTGTGAAAAAACGGTCGAAACAAAAAGGCTGAGTATCAAAATAATACCCGGAGTTTTCATTTTTTTTAATATTTTGCGTCGGTTAATTCAACCCGGTAGATAACCGTAGAGTAAGGCGGTACTTTATAGTCTCCCTTCTCACCAAACGCCATTGTGTAGGGTAGGTAAAACTCATAAATGTCACCAATATGCATTTTTAACAATATTTCTTGAACACCTATTGGAAGATTTTGTAAGTAATCCCAATAACTATCTACTTGACTCTCAAAATCAGTACCATCAATAAGCTTCCCTTCATATGTTGCTTTAATCAAACTCGTAGGATTTGGCA
>JAGPGR010000305.1 GCA_018055865.1 Paludibacteraceae bacterium
TGAGCTGGTAGTAGTGCTGGGCGAAGATGTGGCTGCTTTGCTGGGTCTTACATTTGCCCTGATAGCCATTTTGCTGGCTATGGTGACCGGCAATCCGGTTTTTGATGCGCTGGGAAGTATCTTTATCGGAGCATTACTGCTCGTTGTATCTGTATTTCTGGGTATTAAAGTGAAGGGCTTGCTGGTAGGACAAAGCGCCGACAAAGAAACACGGGATGAAATAAACACGTTGCTGGAAAAAAGACCGGAAATAGATGAGGTACTGAATGCTATCACCCTGCAATTGGGCGAATATATCATGGTTTCGGTAAAAGTCAAAATGGCCAACGTGGAAACCGACGAACAGCTGATTTTGAATATCAACGCTTGCGAAAAAGCACTAAAATCGTCCAATCCGTCAATCCGATGGGTGTTTTTTGAACCCGATACGGAGGTATAGAACGGCTTTCTTCTAAGAATTGAATGATTTATTTGTAAATTTAACAGTTTCAAAATCCTATCTTAACCGAAGTGAAATATGAAGCGAATAATTTTGCAGGCATAATAGAACAGAGAATTCTCTCATAAATTTTCAAAAAAAGAAACAACGACCTTGTGATAAAGTCGTTGTTTTTTGCTTATTCAGGTCAAAATGCACGATTTCTTATTCAAACAATGCAGTGGAAGAATTATACCGAAGGTAAAAAAAGAATTTACTCTCATATTTACATCGCTATTCTTCTTTCCAGAAATCAGATAAACGGGAAAGGACTTGAATATTGTTTTCTTCACACTACTAAACTAAAATTAATTCCGGTATTTTTTCTGAAAATGAAAAAAAATATTTTACTTTTGTAAGAAACTAAGAAACTGACAGATGAAAGCAATGATTTTTGCCGCAGGACTCGGTACACGATTAAAACCTATCACGGACTCGATGCCCAAGGCACTGGTTCCGGTCAACGGCAAAACTCTACTGGAAGTTGTTATTCATAAGCTCATACTTGCCGGTTTCGACGAAATCATTATCAACGTGCATCACTTTCCGGAGCAAATCATTGATTTTCTGACGAAAAAAAATAATTTCGACATTCGCATTGAGATTTCCGACGAAAGCGACGAATTGCTCGACACGGGCGGTGGACTGAAAAAAGCGGCTCATTTTTTCGATGACGGAAAACCATTTCTCATTCACAATGTAGATATACTTTCCAATATTGATTTGAAAAAATTCTACACACAACATCTGAAAGACAAAAAACGACTCACCAGCCTGGTAGTAAGTTATCGGGATACGTATCGCTACCTGCTTTTTGACGATGTGATGCGCCTCCACGGATGGGTCAACATCAAAACCGGCAACACAAAACCGGTAGAAAATCTGGCTGTACAGTCGTTTCAAAAATATGCTTATGCCGGAATTCAGGTGGTTTCTCCCCGAATTTTCGAATTGATGGAGCAGGAACCCGACCAATTCCCCATTATGGATTTTTACCTCCAACACTGTCAACAGGAAGAAATAATGGGATACGTTCCTCAAAATCTGAGAATGCTCGATGTGGGTAAAATAAACACGCTGAAGAAAATCAGCGATTATATCAGTCACGATTTCAGTATGTTGTAAACTTGTTTTTCGTAAATTTCTTACACTAAAAATCATCCTGCGCTCCTGCTTTATTTTTTCACAAAAAAACGCTAATTCATTCCATCTGAGCCGCTTCGGATTTTCTGCATTCACCCATTCTTCCATTCAAATTAATTTGCATATTCTCAACGAAATAGTTATCTTTGCACCACTTTTTTGCAAAAGAAAGTGTGATGGGAAATTAAGCGACTAATCACTTAATAACGAAACGCTTAAATTTTGAGTAACACAAATTATTATTAAAGAAAATGAAAACATTTGATTTATCGGGCGAACTCAGAGACAGTTTGGGTAAAAAAGCCACAAAAGCTGTACGCGTAGCCGAAACAATTCCCTGCGTATTATACGGCGGAAAAGAAAACGTACACTTTACGGTAACCGGAAGTGCTGTTCGCAAACTAATTTACACACCTGAAGTTTTTGTGGTGAATTTAACAGTTGGTAAAACAACCACCAAGGCTATCATGAAAGAATTGCAATTCCATCCGGTATCCGATAAGGTATTGCACATTGATTTTCTGGAAATAACTGAAAATAAACCAGTGGTAGTAGAACTGCCTGTAAAACTGACCGGGTTGGCCGAAGGTGTGAAAGCTGGTGGTAAACTGAGTCTGGAAATGCGCAAGCTGAAAGTAAAAGGCCTCTACACCAATATTCCTGAAAGTATTTCAGTTGACGTTAGCAGTATCGGACTTGGAAAATCCATTTCGGTAGGCAAACTTTCGTTGAAAGACCTCGAAATACTGAATTCTAAAAACGCTATTGTTGCACAGGTGAAACTGACACGTGCTGCCCGTGGTGCTGCAGCTACTGCTGAAAAATAACAAAGGCAAATGAAGTACCTGATTGTAGGGTTGGGAAACATTGGTTCTGAATACCAGCATTCCCGACACAACATTGGATTTACAATATTGGACGCTTTTGCCAAAGCGTCCAATGTTTTTTTTACAGATAACCGCTACGGAGCAACCGCCGAGGTGAAGCTGAAAGGGAAGACGCTGATTTTGCTGAAACCTTCCACGTTTATGAATCTGAGCGGAAATGCCCTGCGATACTGGATGCAAAAGGAAAACATTCCGATTGAGCAGGTGCTGATTTTGGTGGACGATATTGCATTGCCGTTCGGGACTCTGAGGCTCAAGCCAAAAGGTTCAGATGCCGGACACAACGGACTCAAAAATATTCAGGAGATACTGGGTCACAGCAACTACAATCGTCTGAGATTCGGTATCGGAAATGACTTTCCGCGTGGTGGACAAGTGCATTACGTGTTGAGCAACTGGACTGATGAAGAAGCTGCCGCCTTACCCGACAGGTGCGATAAAGCCGGTGAAATCATCAAAAGTTTCTGCCTGGCAGGTATTCAAAACACAATGAATCAGTATAACAATAAATGAGTCATGAGTCTGGAGATATGAGTTATGAGTTTTAATTCAGATTTAACTGATTCATTTAAAGACCAATTAACCTCTTAACTAATCACCCTTAAGTCCCCCCTCGGAAAATTCAGGGGGCTAATTCACCCAATGGAAGTACGGATTGACAAATGGTTGTGGGCCGTACGGCTGTACAAAACCCGCAGTCTGGCTACCGAAGCCTGTAAGAAAGGGCGGGTACAGATACAGGGAACTGCCGT
>JAGPGR010000042.1 GCA_018055865.1 Paludibacteraceae bacterium
CTGTTTTCACAATAGTTTCAACGCTTTGGCTGTTCACAGGCAAAAAAAAACACAAATTCAACAAGCCATTCTCGTAACAAGCCAATAACATTTCCTGCTTACAAAAATAATCCGGTCAATGTTCGAAAAACAACAAAAACGCTCATCACTTTTTATATTACAAAACTGTTTCATTCGTGAAATAATAATTACCTTTGTCGCACCAATGAAAACAGAGGCCTTCGTGATACAAGCGGAGGTCACGTTTTCTGAGAATTATAAATAAAATTCTTACATGGAAAAATACATACTGATAACGGGAGGAACCAAAGGTATCGGTTTTGCCGTTGCCCGAAGCCTGGTTTCATCAGGATATAATGTGATATTGACTTATGGCTCGGATCGGGTGCAGGCTGAGAAAGCCAGCCTGGAGTTGCAGCAAGCTGGCAATTCCACCGTGATGGTTGTAAGAGCAGATATCACCGACAAAAGTTCGATATATATACTAGACTCCTTTCTGAACGAACACAACATTCGTTTATTTTCGATCGTATTCAACGCCGGAATCACTTGCCGGACCCCTTTCGAAACCCTTACTATCGATGAATGGGAACAAACTTTCTTTGCCAATGTACATTTTCCTGTATTTCTTTTGCAACGCATTTACAGCAGGATAGAAGCCGGAGGTAACGTGCTCTTTACCGGCTCGCTCATGGGCGAATATGCTCATTCTGTGTCGCTTGCATACGGTGTAACCAAATCGGCTGTGCATGCGCTGGTAAAAAATATGGTGAAGTTTATGCAGCCTTACAACATACGTGTCAACGCCGTGGCGCCGGGATTCGTGGATACCGACTGGCAAAAAAGCAAACCGGCCGAAATAAGAAAAAGCATCGAAAGCAAGATTGCAGTCGGACGGTTTTGTACTCCCGACGAAGTGGCGCTGGTGTATAAAATGATAATCGAAAACAGCTATTTCAACGGTGAAATAATCCCTGTAAGCGGAGGTTATTCATATCGGTGATTTTTCACAAAGGCTTTTTCTTATTGCCCTCAATTCCTTAAAATTTAAACAGATGAAACACCTTTCTTCTTACCGAAAAAACGATATTTTTGCATTTTGAGCTACTGTTAAATTAACTTTCAGCAAATCGGTTATCGCTGATGATTACATTTTTGATTGGATAAAATAGTATTAAATTAAAAATTTACTAACTTTGTCATTAATTTTGTATAAATCTGAATTTTTCAAAAGAAATAAAACAGCCATTTGAAAGAAAAATTAAAACACAATACAGTGTCCAATGGCATGTTCTTACCGGATAAAACAGAAAAAATTAGAATGAAAAAAGTCATTACATACGGAACATTCGATCTGTTTCATCAGGGTCATATCAACCTGTTGAGGCGTGCTAAGTCGCTGGGAGATTATCTGATAGTGGGCGTTACCACCGATAATTACGACCGGGGCAGAGGTAAGTTGAATGTGCATCGTTCGTTGATGGAACGGATTGAGGACGTGCAAAATGCAGGTTTAGCCGATGAAATAATTATAGAAGAATACGAAGGACAGAAAATTGACGATATTCTCAGATACGGAGTCGATATATTTGCTATCGGCTCGGATTGGCTGGGCAAGTTTGACTACCTTCAGGAGTTTTGCCAGGTGGTGTACCTGGAACGAACCAAAGGGGTATCGAGTACACAGCTAAGGATAGAAGCACAATCGGTTACCGATTTGGGAATCATTGGCAGCGGAAGGATAGCCGGTCGTTTTGTTCCCGAATCCAAATTTGTGAGTGGCATTGAAGTGAAAGGTGTTTTCAACACCAATATTGATTCTGCCAAAAGCTTTTGCCAAAAGTACGAACTGAGTTTTTACACCGATGATTTCGACGAATTTATTTCGAAAGTGAATGCTGTGTACATCACATCGCCTCATCTCACTCATTATGATTACATCAAAAGTTGTCTGATGAGTGGCAAACATGTGCTTTGCGAAAAACCGCTGGCGCTCACAGTGAGTGAAGTCAAAGAAATGTATCAACTGGCCGAAAATAAAGGTCTTGTGCTCAAAGAAGCCATCAAAACAGCCTATTGTCCGGCATTTTCGCACCTCATCACCGTGGTGAAGAGCGGGGTGATAGGCAATATTAAAGATATCGACGTTTCGTTTACTAAACTGTGCAGCGGCAACATTCGCGAACTGGATGCCGGGCAAGCAGGAGGTAGTGTCACCGAGTTGGCCTCTTATGTATTACTCCCGATATTCAAAATTTTAGGATATGACTATCACGACATACAGTTTTATTCTCATGTGGTGAATGAAGTCGACGTGTTTACCCGTGGACTGATGATCTACGACAAAGCTATTGCCTCATTCAAAGTGGGGCTGGGAGTGAAATCCGAGGGAGATTTGACAATAAGCGGAACGAAAGGATATGCTTATGTACCCGCACCGTGGTGGAAAACGGAGTATTTCGAACTCAGATACGAAGATCAAAATCAAACACGTAAATATTTTTACAAATTCGACGGTGAAGGATTGCGTTACGAAATTAATGACTTTTTGATTGAAATGAATAAACCAAACCAAAAACAATTTAAATTTCAGGCTTCCGACTCTGTAGCCATAGCCTCGATTATCGAAAAATTCAGAAACAACGAAAATGTGCACCGGATTCACTGAGAAGTGTATTATACATCTGAAGCTGTATCCGGAATTATTACTCGCACGAAAATAAATTAAACCAACAATGAATAAAGACGTAGAAGCAACGCTCAAATCAATCGAAACAGAAAATTATTTCGACAGATTATTTTACCGACCCATCGGTTACAAAATAGCAAATGCGATAAAAAATACCGGCATTACACCCAACGTAGTGACTATCATTTCTATTTTTATTGGTATAAGTGCAGGTATTTGCTGGTATTTTCCACATGACATTATATTGGCTTTGCTCGGAATTCTGGCCCTGGTCATTGCCAACATTCTGGACTGTGTGGACGGGCAGCTTGCCCGTATGACAGGAATAAAATCGCAAGTAGGAAGAATTTTGGATGGTTTTGCAGGCGATTTGTGGTTTTTGATGATTTATATTGCATTTGCTCACCGGCTTACAACTCAATACTCAGTTCCTTTTGAACCGTGGATTTATATACTGATAGTTTTTATTTCAGCTTTTTCACACTGGAATCAGGCATCGATTACCGACTATTACAAAACGCTTCACCTGCTTTTTATCAGCAAAGAGAAAGGAAAAGAATTTGAAAATTCTGCAAGCATAGCCAGACGATACAAAAAAATGAGCCGGGGTGTAAATAAAGTAATTACCTGGGGTTATATCCTTTATACCAAAAATCAGGAAAGGCTTACACCCGAACTGCAAAAAATGCTGGCCCGAATCGACAATAAGTATGGGAATGACATTCCGGACGATGTAAGAGCTGCTTTCAGAGCTAAAAGCATCAAATTAATGCCTTTGATTGATATGAATACCTTCAACGGGCGCTCATTTATCCTTTTTATTTCGGTCATTTTCAATATCATCTGGTTGTATTTTATTTGGGAAATTGTTGTTTTGAATATCATCCGAATGATAATCAGAAATCGGCACGAGAATATTTGTAAAAATATCGAAAACGAACCTTGATGTTTTGATTCATAGAATTCTAACACTTCAACAATGTCCGGCAAATTAAGTAAATACAACAATTATTTTTTCCTCGTTGGGGTTCTTATCCTCGTTTTTTTGGCATACAAACTTGGATTTAAGACTATTTACGAAAATCTGCGCAATACAGGCTGGTGGTTTGTGCCCATTTTCGGAATCTGGATTTTTATTTATTTTTTCAATGCCTGGTCGCTGAATATTATCATTACCGATGGAACCCCTGAATCGAAAAAAGTAGGAATAAAACAACTGATGAAACTCACTATCAGTGCCTATGCCATCAATTACATGACTCCACTGAGCATCGGAGGTGAGCCCTACAAAGCGCTGAAGCTGAAAAATGAGTTGGGAACTCACAAAGCTACCTCGTCGGTGCTGCTGTATGTAATGATGCATTATGTTTCTCATTTTTTATTCTGGCTCATCTCTATTCCTGTCTTTATTTTCGTAATGCCCGAGGTTTCCGGAGTGATTCAGATGGTACTTTGGGCAGTATTTATTGCATGTGTTTTACTCATTTTCTGGGGATATTCTGTTTTCAGAAAAGGGATTATCAATAATGCATTATCCATTGGTACGCGCATTCCTTTTTTCGGACGCAAAATCCGGGTTTATAGAGATAAAAACAAGCATCATCTGGATGAAATGGATATCCTGATTTCAGACCTCTATACCAACCGGAAAAAAGATTTTTTCGCATCGCTTTTTGTAGAATTAATGTCACGCTACATTTCCTGCCTTGAGGTTTACTTTATGGCCGTTCCGCTCGCTTTTGAACTCACATTTATACAGTCCTATCTTATTGTGTCAATTGCTACGCTTGTTGCCAATATTTTCTTTTTTGCACCCATGCAAATGGGAACGCGCGAAGGCGGATTTGTGCTTGCCACCACCACGCTGGCTTTGCCTGCAGGTATTGGCGTTTATATCGGTTTGTGTACACGTATCAGAGAATTGTTCTGGATTCTGGTTGGTGTTATGTTGACCAAAATCAAGTTTCCGGTTAAGAAAATGCCGCAAACCCTGTCGTAGATTTAAACTTCTCGACTTTCCGATAGTCAAATAAGTAATTGAAAATAATACATTTCATTTGAAAATAGAAGCCAGTTCAGCTCTTCCCGGAGAAGATAAAGCATCGTTTTTTTCGGAAACTGTCCGCACCTATCAGGAGCGGCTCTATTGGCATATCCGCAAAATGGTTTTGGCGCACGATGACGCCAATGATGTATTGCAAAACACCTTTCTGAAAGCCTGGAAAGGATTGGATAATTTTCGGGGCGATTCGCAAATCTCTACCTGGCTTTATCGTATAGCAACCAACGAAACGCTGTCATTTATATCCCAGAAGAAAATGAGAATGACCAATTCATTGGAAGATATAGAGGAAGGAATGTTACAAAATATGCAATCAGATCCGTATTTCGACGGAGATGAGGCGCAACTGAAGCTCCAGAAAGCCATTCTCACATTACCCGAAAAACAACGCCTGGTATTCAATATGCGCTTTTACGAAGAAATGCCCTACGAAGAGATGAGCAATATCCTTGACACATCGGTAGGTGCACTGAAAGCCTCGTATCATCATGCAAGCAGGAAAGTGGAAGATTTTTTGAAAAATAAATAAATGAAGAATTGCTTGCGCATTGCACAGGAATATTAGCGGTAATCGAACACACTTGTAACGATAATTTTTTAACAAAAAGATTTTTAAACTTTCGAACTTAAATTAAGTCTAATTACTAAACAATGGAAGAAAACGAATACATAGAAATTCAGAAAGCGGGTAAAAAGCTACCTTTCAGGTTGCCCGATAACTATTTCGATGAATTTGCCGCCCGGATGGATGAGCTTACAGCCGATGAGCCGAAAGACACGAAACGTTTCAGCATTCGTCCCTGGATGTACGCAGCGGCAGCCTCACTAATTGGTGTAGTGTTCATGGGACAGATTTATTTATCTGAAAATAAAAGCCAGAAACTCGCTTCCGAAACTTACGATACCTACGTGTTGTCGCAAGTGAATGAAACTTCGATAATAGACTATTATTTAACTTCTGAAACAGAATGACAGATTTAACTATGAGAAACAAACGAATATACACGGGTTTTCTGTTGCTTTGCCTTACACTCGTATCCTTGCAGGCCCAAAATCGTCGCGGGAAATTCGATGTAAATGCATTTCACGAGAACAAATGGGAATTTATGTTGTCGGATGTAAGCCTTTCGCCGGCCGAAATAAATGCCGTGAAACCGGTTTTTATGGATTACGAGAAAAAAAACTGGGAACTGCACGACCAGACACGTCAATTGTTTCGGCAGTCACGCAGTGGTAAATTGAACGAAAATCAGTACCGCGATCTCAATAATAAAATGATTAACAACGAGATAAAACGCTCGCAATACTTGCGTGAATATCACCTGAAACTCCGTAAACTGCTCAAGCCCGAAACTTTATTCAACTACTACGGAGCAGAAAAAAAATTCGAAAGACAGTTGCTTCGTAAGCGGCCGGGAAGTCCGCCGCCAGCTCCGGATAAATAATAGTTTTTTCAAAAAGTTAATTTTTGGAATAGTTTGGGAAAATGGTGCAGAATTAAAACCTGCACCATTTTTTTTACCGCTTCAGACTTCAAAGACTGTATACAAGGCATGAATTATCTTATTTTTCCGGGTTATGTTTTGATAAAACCCAAAATAGTACTATCTTTGCAGTCCAAAATAATGGTACCTTGGCCGAGTGGTTAGGCACCGGTCTGCAAAACCGATTACAGCAGTTCGAATCTGCTAGGTACCTCTTCGATGAAAGCCAGCTATAAATTTTTTTTATAGCTGGCTTTTGTTTTTCGCAAACGTTTTAAATGATATTTGGATAAGCTTTCAGGCATTTTTTATTCTATCGTAGTATGTTTATATATTTTTGTTAATATTAAATCAAAGGGTATGAGAGCACAATTCAAATTGAATCACAAGACTGTATGGGGCGAATCAGTCACATTGCTGATATTCAGTCATACATGCAACTATGACAGGTACGATATGACCTGCGAGAATGAAAATCAATGGAAAGTAAATGTGGAGCTGCCTGATGATACCACCCAAATAAGATACCGGTATGCAATAAAAAAGGCTCAAAACACCTTTCAGCACGAGTCTGACGGAATGCGAACCATAAACGTAAAGGCTCACTGTAAAAATATAGTATTCGAGGATTACTGGCGCACTGCCAATGGCGATAGTCCTTTCACCACTGTCGCTTTCACCGACTGTTTTTTCAAAAGAAAGAAAAGCCGAAATAAAAAATCAGCGGTCCAAATCAATTTCAAACTTCAACTCAACTGTCCGCAGCTTGAGCCTGATCGTCATTTTGCCATCATAGGAAATCAAAGTGCACTGGGAAACTGGGATGAGGAAAAAAAGGTAAAATTGAACGATACCGACTTTCCCCTTTGGACGCTCGAACTGAATACAAAAGACCTGAAATTTCCGCTTGAATATAAGTACCTCATCGTTGATAACAAAACCGACGAAGTACTTGCATGGGGAGGAGGCCCAAACCGTCAGGTTAAAAGCGCCGATTCCTCAGCGTTTACAACGGTGACCGACGAAAACTTTATCCGAACCGTACCACCCTGGAAAACGGCTGGAGTGGCCATACCGGTTTTTTCTCTCAGAAGTGACGAAAGCTTTGGTATAGGCGATTTCATGGATTTGAAAAAAATGGTGGACTGGGCAAAAATCACCGGACAGCATATCATACAAACTCTGCCTATCAACGATACTATTCTCAATCATTCCAACTACGATTCATATCCTTACAATGCCGTATCGGTTTACGCCCTGCATCCCATTTATCTCCGTCTGGAACGTATCGGAATTCCCGGCAGGAAGAAGGAACAGCTTTATTTTGAGAAAAAGAAAAAAGAGCTGAATGAAAATACATTCTCCGATTATCAGAATGTACTGAACGAAAAATGGAAGTATTTCCGTCTGATTTACGGGCAGGAGGGAGCTGAGGTACTTCAATCGGCCGCTTTCGGTGAGTTTTTTGAGAAAAACCAAAAATGGCTGGTTCCTTATGCAGTTTTTTCGTGTTTAAGAGATAAAAATGGCACGCCCGAATTCGGCAAATGGACTGATCATAAGGTATATAATCACGATGAAGTGGAAGCGCTGGCAAGTCCGGATTCTCCTGTTTACAAAGAAATCGGGTTGTATTATTTCCTCCAGTTTCACCTTCACAAGCAGCTCATTGAAGTCCACCTGTATGCTCATGCCAACGGAGTAGCACTCAAGAGCGATGTACCAATCGGTGTGAGTCCCCGCAGCGTAGATGCCTGGGTGGAACCACAGTTGTTCAACATCCATATGCAGGCCGGAGCGCCCCCCGACGATTTTTCAGTCACGGGTCAAAACTGGGGTTTCCCAACCTACAACTGGGAAGAAATGGCAAAAGACGGTTACTGCTGGTGGAAAGACCGTTTTCGAAAATTTATGGAATATTTTGATGCCTATCGCATTGATCACTTGCTCGGATTTTTCCGCATCTGGGAAATCCCTGAAAATGCAGTTTGGGCACTAACCGGCAGTTTCAACCCCTCGCTCCCCTTCAGCATACAGGAATTGCAGTCACGCGGTATTTGGTGGGATGAGAATCGCTATCTGAAGCCCTATTTGCGCGAGCATGTCATTCGTGCCATTCTGGGAAAATATGCCGATGATGTGATGCGTGAATATTTACTTACGGATGGTTGGCAGAATTTCAGATTCAAACCCGAATTTGATACTCAGAAAAAAATTGAAACTTATTTTGCTTCGTTGGGATATAATTTCACTACTAAGGAAGTGGCCATTCGCGACGGATTGTACGCCCTTCATTGCGAAGTTTTGATGGTGAGGGATAAAAATCAACCCAATAAATTTCATCCGCGAATAGCCATGCATGGCTCTCATACCTTCAGAGATTTGGACGAAGAAAGAAGAAGAGCGTTCGACAGGATTTACATTGAGTATTTTTATCACCGTCACAACGAATTCTGGAAAGAGCAAGCACTCAAAAAACTTCCTGCCATTATCTCATCTACCAATATGCTGGCTTGTGGCGAAGATTTGGGCATGGTGCCCGATTCTGTGCCCGAAGTGATGACGCAATTGGAAATTATCACGCTGGAAATTCAGCGAATGCCCAAAAAACCGAATACCGAATTTGCTATGCCGGCAGATGCACCTTATTTGTCGGTTTGCACTACCTCTACTCACGATATGAATCCGATCAGGGCATGGTGGGAGGAAGATCCGGCTCTCACTCAGCGATTCTACAATCGGGCTTTGGGTATTGAAGGTCCAGCACCTGAAACGTGTCTGCCCTGGATTGCCGAAAAAATTATTGATCAGCATTTGCATTCCACGGCTATGCTGGTTATTCTGCCCTGGCAGGATTGGGTGGCACTGGATAAAAACCTGCGTCATGAAAATCCAAATGCCGAGCGAATAAACATTCCCGCTGATCCCCGAAATTTCTGGTGTTACCGGATGCATATCACCCTCGAGCAATTACTTTCACAAAAGAAATTTAATGCCAAAATCAGGAAAATGATTAAAGAGAGCGGAAGATAAGGATGATTGGTTGATTGGTTGAGTAGAAAAAAATGTGTCAATCCGTCCAATGTGTTTTTTTTTTCGTGTTCTTGAAATCTGTGTGCTGAATTTTCAAATAAACGTTGTTTTTGCTAACTTTGCCGTTCTATTTTTATTCAGCCCATTATGACAGAAAATAAAGATAAATTAAGCGGTCAACGGTATGATTTACGGGGTGTTTCCGCTTCCAAAGAAGATGTACACAACGCTATAAAAAGCATTGATAAAGGACTTTTCCCGAATGCATTCTGCAAAATAATTCCTGATTTTCTGGGAAATGACCCTGAATACTGTAACATCATGCATGCCGATGGTGCCGGCACAAAATCGTCTTTGGCATACGTATACTGGCGTGAAACAGGTGATTTGACGGTTTGGAAGGGAATTGCACAGGATGCACTGATTATGAATATCGATGATTTGATATGCGTGGGTGCAACAGATAATATTCTACTTTCGTCCACTATCGGTCGGAATAAAAACCGTATTCCGGGTGATGTGATTTCTTCTATTATCAACGGAACAAGCGAACTGATTGCTGATTTGCGTGAAATGGGCGTAAACGTCTACGAAACCGGTGGCGAAACGGCAGATGTGGGTGATTTGGTCCGGACAATAATTGTGGATAGTACCGTAACCTGTCGGATGAAACGATCTGATGTCATTGATAACGCCAACATTCAGCCCGATGATGTGATAGTGGGTTTGTCATCTTCCGGTCAGGCAACCTACGAAAAAGAGTACAACGGCGGAATGGGCAGCAATGGACTTACTTCAGCTCGTCACGATGTGTTTGCCCATTATTTAGCCGAGAAATATCCTGAAAGCTACAATCCGGAAATTCCGGCAGAACTGGCTTATTCGGGTCGATGCCAACTGACTGATGCGATAGAAGGACTGGAAATTGATGCCGGTAAGCTGGTGCTTTCACCCACGCGGACTTACGCACCAGTAGTTAAAAAAATGCTCGAAACCATGCGTCCGCATATTCATGGCATGGTTCATTGCAGTGGCGGTGCGCAAACCAAAATTCTCCATTTTATCGACAATCTGAAAGTTGTAAAAAATAATCTTTTCCCCATTCCTCCCCTTTTCAAACTTATCCACGAACAATCAGGCACCGACTGGAAAGAAATGTACAAAGTGTTCAATATGGGACACCGGTTGGAAGTTTACCTGCCCCGTGAGCATGCTCAACAAGTAATCGATATCTCTAAATCCTATAATATCGATGCGCAGATAGTGGGATATTGCGAAGCTTCGGATAAAAAGGAACTGCTGATTGAGAGTGAGTTTGGAATTTTTGAGTATTTAGAGCTCTCTTACAAAAGGATGTATCCAAAGAAAGATGAACCTGTTCATGCAGATTCAAAACTAATCTTATGAGGCAAATTTAGTGAG
>JAGPGR010000043.1 GCA_018055865.1 Paludibacteraceae bacterium
GAAAAAACCTGCGATTGCGACGGCAGTTGTGATAAACGAAACTTCAGATTAAAATATCTGATAATCCTTGCCATCGCTACCAGCATCGATGCACTCGCTACCGGATTTATTTTTACTCCCTATCCGGAAAAAATTCTGCTTGCAGTTTCTGTCATTGGTCTTACTACTTTTGCATTCTCCTACGTTGGGGTCAATCTTGGTCATAAATTTGGTTCGAAATTCAATTTTAATTTCGAAATAATTGGAGGTATCGTGCTGATTTTAATAGGATTAAGAATTCTGATTGAACATTTATCACAATAAAAAATACCGAGCATTCCCCTCAAATGTCCGGTATTTTTATTTAAAGAAATATTCTAAAATAATTTCCTCTTACCCTTGATTTTTACTTTCCGATTTGGATTTGATCCATTCGTCCATCGCTTTGGCAGCCCGTCGTCCATCGCCCATGGCGAGTATCACAGTAGCTCCTCCTCTCACTATATCACCTCCGGCAAAGATTACAGGCATCGATACAGATTGCAACGTATTTTCGTTCACTACCAATGTCCCACGATTACTGGTCTGAAGTTCAGGTGTTGACTGTGCCAGCAGCGGATTAGGTGAAACTCCCACACTCACAATGACTTCATCCACCTCTATCGTTACAGTCTTACCGGGCACTTCTACAGGCGAGCGACGTCCGGATGCATCCGGTTCGCCCAGTTGCATTACCTGTAATACCATGTGAGTTACTCGTCCGTAGTCGTTACCAATATATTCAATGGGATTATGAAGTGTCATAAAATCAATGCCTTCACTTTTGGCGTGAATTACTTCTTCGCGGCGGGCAGGCATTTCTTCTTCAGACCTGCGGTAAACAATGATTGCTTTTTCGGCTCCCAGCCTGCGGGCAGTACGAACCGAATCCATGGCAGTATTGCCTCCTCCTATCACAGCTACCTTTTTTCCTTTGTAAACCGGTGTGTCCGAATCCGGATTGGCTGCGTCCATCAGATTCACCCGTGTCAGATATTCGTTGGATGACATCACTCCAACCAGATTTTCGCCTTTGATATTCATAAAACGGGGCAATCCCGCACCACTCGCTACAAAAATTCCCTCAAATCCATCCTGCTCCAGTTCATAAATCGAAATTGTCTTGCCAATAATGCAGTTGTTCATAAAATTAACACCCATTTTCCGTAAATTATCAATCTCAACATCGACAATATTATTTGGCAAACGAAATTCAGGAATGCCGTATTTCAACACACCTCCAATTTCATGTAAGGCTTCAAAAACATGCACCTCGTAGCCCAGCTTGGCCATATCGCCGGCAAATGAAAGTCCTGCAGGACCAGAGCCTACCACAGCTACTTTTCTGCCGTTGGCAGGAGCAGTTTCGGGCACTGATATTTTCCCGCTTTCACGCTCGAAGTCAGCTGCAAAACGTTCGAGATGGCCTATAGCTACCGATTCTTTGTTCATTTTCACATGAATACACTTCGCTTCGCACTGTCGCTCCTGCGGACAAACACGTCCACAAACTGCGGGAAGTGCAGAAGTTTCTTTCAGAATCTTTGCTGCTTCCAGAAATTCTCCCCGTTCGATATTCTTGATGAAACCGGGAATATTGATATTTACAGGGCAACCATCCATGCAGGTTGGATTAGCGCAATCCAAACAACGATGTGCTTCTTCGATAGCCATCTGAGAAGATAATCCCAGATTCACTTCTTCATTGCGTATATGGCTTCTGTATTCCGGATCCAGCTCCGGCATTTCAACCCGGTGCAAGTTGGTCCGTTCCTTTGCCTTTATTTGAGCCCGTAAATCTACGCGCCATAGGTCATCTCTTTGAGTCATTTTTATGTAGTACTTTTCGTTCCATTTCTTCTTTTTCCTGTTCGCGGTATCCGCCCAATCGCATGAGCATTTCGTCAAAATCAACCTGATGTGCATCAAATTCTGGTCCATCCACACATACAAACTTGGTTTTTCCACCTATAGTTACCCGGCAGGCACCACACATTCCAGTTCCATCTACCATGATGGTATTGAGCGATGCTACAGTTGGTACGTTGTACTTTCGGGTCAGTTCACTTACAAATTTCATCATGATGGCGGGTCCGATTGTGACGCATAAATCTACTTTTTCACGATTAATAACCATTTCTACGCCATTGGTAACCAATCCTTTAGTTCCATAAGAACCGTCGTCAGTCATCACAATTACTTCGTCCGAATTCTCACGCATTTGTTCTTCCAGAATTACCAGTTCTTTGGTTCTGGCAGCCAACACAGTAATTACTTTGTTGCCGGCCTTTTTCAAAGCAGCCACAATGGGCATCATGGGAGCGGTACCCACTCCTCCGCACGCACAAACAACTGTTCCGAAATTTTCGATGTGAGTCGCTTTGCCCAGAGGTCCCACCATATCGGTTATATAATCTCCGGCTTCGAGTGCACATATTTTGGTGGAAGATACGCCCGTTCGTTGTATAACCAGCGTAATTGTTCCTCTTTCAACGTCGGCATCAGCTATGGTGAGGGGAATCCTCTCGCCTTTTTCACCTACTCTCACCATCACAAAATGTCCTGCCCGACGGGCTTTGGCTATTAGCGGAGCTTCAACAATAAATTTCACAACATTAGCCGAGAAATTTTCTTTACTTATAATTTTATTCATGCCTAATAAAACGGTAATATCCTGATTGATAAAATATTGATATTATGGATTGACGGGCTCTGTATTGATAGGTTCAGTTTCCTCACTTTTTATTTTGAGTTCCGGAATCGGTAAGGATTCGATAGGAGCCCGTTCGAATGTGCTATCTGAATCTTCATTGTCGTATGAAGGTGCATAATCCCTTTCACACTTATAATCCCGTGAGATTTTTTCTTTTGGTTCCGATGGAAATTTTGCTCTGTATCTTGTAAATTGCTGGTCGGCCAACACTTTTTCCATAAATAATGCAAAAACAGGTAAAGCAGTACGACTTCCCTGCCCCATGCTGCCGCTCCGGAAGTGAATGCTGCGATGCTCTGCTCCTACCCATGCTCCTCCTACCAGTTTGGGTGTAACACCAATATACCAGGCGTCGGAATAGTTGGACGAAGTTCCGGTCTTGCCTCCGAATTCGGTATCCCATCGCATCAAATCGAAATTCCACAATGCTCTGGAAGTACCCCCGGGTTCGGTAATTCCGGCTTTCAGTAATTCGGTCATCAGAAAAGCATTTTCGTAAGAAATCACTCTTTTGGGTTTAGCTTTATGCTCGTAAATCACATAACCATCTTTATCTTCTATTTTGGTAACAATGACTGGTGCCATGTACATTCCTTCGTGAGTTACTGTGCTGTATGAATTGACCATTTCCAGCAACGAAACATCCGAAGCTCCCAGACTTAATGTGGGCACTTCTTCGAGTTTTGATTTAATGCCTAAAAGACGGGCGGCGCCTGCAACATTTTGAATTCCAACATCTTTGGCCAGCTGAGCGGCAATGGTATTGACCGAACGGGCAAAAGCTCTTTTTAATGTTAAATTGGCGTATGAATAATTTCTGTTTGCATTCTTGGGTTGCCAGGCATATTTTCCTTTTCCCCAGGTGAAAGGCTTATCCTGATAGCGGTCGCACGGGCTTTTACCGGCAATCATTCCGGCTGTATATACAAATAACTTGAACGTAGATCCCGGCTGTCGCTTGCTTTGAGCCACTTTATCATAATGCCAGTAATCATAATCAATATCTCCTACCCATGCCTTCACTTGCTTGCTATCCGGCTCCATAGCCACAAAACCACAATGTAGAAAATGGTTCATATAACGAATGGAGTCCATCGAACTCATTACTACCTCTTTGGTACCGTCTTTATAATCAAATATTTTTATTTTTCGTGGCAAATTCAGGTACTTCTGAATAGAATCCTGATTGCCGTCAAATTGGTGAGAAAGAGACTTGTATATGGAGGAACGTTTTGTAATTTCGGGAATAAAATTGGTTAATTCATTCCCATTTTCATTTCGCCAGGGATTCTGACCCGACCAGTGTTCGAAGAAGTTTCTTTGCAGGATTCTCATCTGCTTCTGAACGGCATCTTCGGCATATTCCTGCATTTTTGAGTCAATAGTCACGTAAATTTTCAACCCGTCGGCATAAATATCATATCCGTTGGTTTCGCCCCATCTTTCCAAAAATTTAGTGAGAAATGAACGAAAATAGGGAGCAGTTCCTTCATTGGGCTTTTCTACCTTGTAATTAAGCTTTATCGGCAAACTTTTTAAAGAATCAGCTTCCTCCCGGCTCACGTATTTGTTATCGGTTAGTTGTCCGATTACCACATCTCTTCTTCCTTTGGCTCTGTCAGGATTGAGGTATGGATTGTAGGCTGTAATGGCTTTCAACAAGCCAACAAGCACAGCCGATTGCTCGTAGTTTAGTTTATCGGGGGTAGTATTAAAATAAGTACGGGCGGCAGTATGAATTCCGTAAGCATTGCTGCCAAAACTTACCGTATTGAGGTACATTTCGAGGATATCATTCTTGGAATACAGCAATTCCAGTTTCAAAGCAGCTGTCCATTCTTTTGTTTTTTCGACCGGCAGCCGAAGTCCGGGCAAAGAACCGAGCAAACCACGTGAATACTGACTGCGGGTTTTAAACATATTTTTAACCAACTGCTGCGTAATGGTACTGGCACCGCGCGGATTGCCCTGCAGCATATCCCGTGTAGCCGACGCCAAACTGCGAAAGTCTATTCCGAAATGCTTGTAGAATCGCCTGTCCTCAGTACTGATCAGAGTATTAATCATTTCTTCAGAAATCTCGGATAAAGTAACCTCTTTGCGGTTTTCGGTAAAATATTTTCCCAGAAGTTTTCCGTCGGAACTGATAATTTCAGATGAAAAAGATTGCGGGGGATTTGCTATAGCGTCAATACTGGGAGATTTGCCAAATAACCAAAAAAAGTTGATATCGACCAGAAGTAAATAGAAGAGGAACAGATAGACTACAGTAAAAAAGATATTAACGGTTTTACCCCATGTTGGAAGGCCTTTAAACCTCACTATACGACGCTCACGCCAATCAATAAAAATGAATAACCAATTTTTCAGTACATTGATAATTCTTACGACAAATCTTCGAAGGTGTGTTAATTCCATTGCAGCTTTTTGATTTCCATGCAAAAATAGTGGAAATGTTTCAAACTGCGAACTTAAGATGAAAAAATGTAAAGTATTTGTAGGAATAATATGCAAATCTGCTAATGTTCAGACAGAAAGCAAGCGCAAAAAAATAAAACAGAATTAGCTGCCTGCACTATAAATAAAAAAAAGGCTTCCTGAGTAAGGAAACCTTTTTTTTTATTTTTTATACGAGTGAAAATTCTTTTTTGATTTCGTGAACCATATCTGTTTTTTCCCAGGTGAAAAGTTCTACTGTTTTCTTAAATTCTTTTCCGGAGGCATCAATAAATGTTTTTTCTTTTTTCACCGGAGTGCGGCCAACATGACCATAAGAAGCAGTTTCTTCGTATATCGGATTACGCAGTTTCAGCCTTTTTTCTATTGCTTTGGGACGCATATCAAACAGAACGGCTATTTTTTCGGCTATTTGTTCATCAGTAAGATTTACCTTTGATTTCCCGTAAGTGTTAACATATATATTCATTGGATTGGCTAATCCAATTGCATAAGCCACCTGTACAAGTACTTCTTCAGTAACGCCGGCTGCTACTAAGTTTTTGGCAATGTGACGGGCTGCATACGCTGCCGAGCGATCCACTTTCGAAGGATCTTTGCCCGAAAAAGCTCCGCCGCCGTGTGCTCCTTTTCCCCCGTAGGTATCTACAATAATTTTTCGCCCGGTCAATCCGGTATCACCGTGAGGACCGCCAATCACAAATTTACCTGTCGGATTAACGTGCAGTACAAATTCATCCTGAATAAGTTGAGCAAATTGGGGAACTTTGGCTTTTACGCGCGGAATGAGGATGTTTCGTACATCTTCTTTGATAATCGATAGCATCTCATTATCAGCTCTTTCCTGTCCTCTTTCGTCGCTCGGATGTATAAAATCATCGTGCTGAGTAGATATAACAATGGTATGAACCCGCTTTGGTTTGTTATCATCATCATATTCTATCGTAATCTGCGACTTGGAATCAGGGCGAAGATACGTCATCACTTTGCCTTCGCGGCGAATTACCGCCAGTTCTTTTACCAGTGCATGCGACAAATCAAGCGATAAGGGCAGATAGTTTACAGTTTCGTTACAGGCATACCCGAACATCATGCCCTGATCGCCGGCGCCCTGATCCATCGGTTCATCGCGTTCCACACCTCGGTTGATGTCCCTGGATTGCTCGTGCAAAGCGGAGAAAATGCCGCACGAATTACCGTCGAACATGTATTCGCTCTTTGTGTATCCTATTCGGTTGATTACACCGCGTGCAATGGTTTGCACGTCAACATAGGCTTGCGAGCGCACTTCACCGGCAAGCACCACCTGTCCGGTAGTAACGAGCGTTTCGCAGGCTACTTTTGAGCTGGCATCCTGAGCCAGAAAATTGTCGAGAATGGCGTCTGAAATTTGATCGGCCACTTTGTCGGGGTGTCCTTCTGACACCGATTCGGAAGAAAATAAATAACCCATAATATTAATGCATTTTTTAATACTGATAAGTGGTAAATGCAATTTCTCAAATTACAAATTCACGTATCAATTGATTTATAAATATTTAGGGAAAGAAAAAAGGACTGTAGTAGAAAAAAACGGAAAGTTAGTTACAATTTAGCATTTTTTTTCGTGGTTGCAAGCAGTCCAAATCTATCCACTTTTTTTTCGGGTGCAAAGATAAAACAAGTATTTTGAAAAAACACAGAAACGACTGTTAATTCATCGAAAAAAATAATTTTTCAGACCTTCATCCTTTTTTTTGAAAGAAGTTATAAATCCGCTTTCAGGGCAGAAATAATATCCATTTCCATGTCAGCCGGTTTCACTTTCGATTCGTATCTCTTAACAGGATTTCCGTCTTTTCCAATCAGAAATTTGGTAAAATTCCACTTGATATTGTCGGCTTCGGTACCCGGAACGTTGCTTTTCAGGTACGTGTAAATAGGATGAGTATCTGAACCATTTACATCTATTTTTTCAAACATCGGAAAAGTCACACCATAATTAGCCTGACAAAATGCCAGAATATCTTCGTTGCTTCCCGGGTCCTGATTCGCGAACTGATTGCTCGGAAAACCGAGAATGACCAGACCGTCATTTTTGTACTTCTCATACAGCTCTTCCAAACCGGCAAACTGAGGTGTGTAACCACATTTACTGGCGGTATTAACCACCACTACCACTTTACCTCTGAAATCGCTCATTTTTATTTCCTTGCCTTGCATATTCAAGGCCGAGAAATCATAAAAATTCTGCGAAACGGCATTAACAGAATTCAGACTGTTATTTTTTTCAGCTTCACCATTTTTTTTAGCGGATGTGCAACCGGTTATTATCAAGGTTAGCACTACGATACTGATAATTTTTCTCATAGATTTGATTTTTTTCAAATAAAACAATAAAAATCATGAATAGTTCAGTTGAATTTCTACATTCTTTTTTTCGAACCATTTTTGTAATTTTACAGAAATAACAAACTGAATAAGTATGTAAGGCAGCTATGCCGACACTATAATGAAGAATGAACGGGACGCAAGAAACGTCAACGGTCAGGCCTTGCGGGTAAGTGCTGCCAAATCAATAAAACAGGGAAAATTCTAACTACACTTTTTTGAATATTTCAAAACATAAGCTAACTTTGCACATAGAAATCTGAACTTTTTTCGGTTTCAAACATTATACTTAAAACAATTTCGGGGTGCCTTAATATTTCGGGCTGAGATCATACCCTTTGAACCTGCACGGGTAATTCCGCGAAGGGAAAAAGAACAAATCATTTCAAATTTCAACCGTATTTTCAGGCTCTCTCATTGCATTTTATTAACTAATTAATTAAAAATCA
This sequence comes from Paludibacteraceae bacterium, assembly GCA_018055865.1. GTDB lineage: Bacteria > Bacteroidota > Bacteroidia > Bacteroidales > Paludibacteraceae > UPXZ01. The sequence continues at coordinate 8,008 of JAGPGR010000043.1, forward strand.
AATGAGAAAGTACCTTCTATTTATATTGCTGATGGTTAGCACAATAACCATTTCGGCACAAAATTTCATTCGTGGTAAAGTAACCGACGAAAGTAACGTGGCCATTCAGGGAGCCCACGTTACACTTAAACAAATATCTCAATCAGTTAAGACGAACAATCGGGGCGAATTTTCTTTTGAAAATCTGACCGATTATGCCTACACACTGCTGATAAAAAGCACCGGATATGAGAATTACGTGCAAAACGTTCAGACCGGTTCGGTAATTACCATCGTGATGACCCATGCTTCCATTACACTCGAAGAGGTGAATGTGCTGGCTACGCGTGCCACCGACCGTTCGCCGGTAGCATTTACCAATGTTTCCAAAGATAAAATAGAAGAACGAAATGCCGGTCAGGATTTGCCATACTTGCTTGCTCTCACTCCCTCGTTTATCACCACGTCGGATGCTGGTACAGGAATAGGTTATACGGGTTTCCGGATTCGCGGCACGGATGCCAATCGCACCAATATTACCGTTAACGGAATTCCGCTCAATGATTCGGAATCGCACAGCGTTTTCTTTGTAAATATGCCCGATTTTGCCTCATCGCTCCATTCGGTACAGGTGCAGCGGGGCGTAGGAACTTCTACCAACGGTGCTGCTGCTTTCGGAGCCAGCATCAATATGCAGACTGAACTCTTGAATTCCAACCCTTATGCTGAAACAGGAATTTCTCTTGGTTCGTTTAACACCATGAAAAACAGCGTGATGGCCGGAACCGGATTAATCAATAATTTTGCGGTGGATGTGCGGCTTTCCAACATAACTTCGGATGGTTTTATCGACCGCGCCTCAGTGGATATGAAATCGTATTTTGTTTCAGCCGGATATTACGGTGAAAATACGTTGGTGAAATTCATCACTTTTGGAGGAACGGAAAAAACCTATCAGGCCTGGAACGGAGTAGATATTGAAAATCAGGAACGTACATTCAACGAACTTGGAATGTACTTTGACAAAAACGGAAACACAAGATTCTATGATAATCAGACAGATAACTACAATCAAACGCATTACCAGCTTCACTGGACTCAGGAGTTAAATTCAAAGTTGAATTTGAATACAGCCTTGCACTACACACGTGGATTGGGGTATTACGAAGATTATAAAACAGCCCGAAAATACAAGGAATACGGCTTAGAACCAGCCATAGTGGATGATATTACGCTTAAAAAGACGGATTTGGTGCGTCAGAAATGGCTTGATAATCATTTTGGCGGGGCAACATTTTCGTTGAACTGGAATGCGAATAATCTTGCCCTGACTTTCGGTGGTGCTGCTAATAAATATTACGGCGATCATTACGGAAAAGTGCTTTGGGTGCAATATCCGAACCATGCAGAAGTAGGCCATCAGTACTATTTCAATCAATCGAGCAAAACTGATGCAAACGTTTTTGGAAAAATGAATTACCTGATTGCCAATAAATTATCGGTTTATGCAGACCTGCAATACCGTTATATCCTGCACGAAATGAACGGCAAGGACGACAAATACGATGATAATAAAGGCGTTATGCGGGATATCACTCAAACTCATGCCTTCCATTTCTTCAATCCGAAAGCAGGGTTGAATTACCAACTGGACCGCGCTAACAGCATTTTTGCTTCATTTGCCATTGCCAACCGGGAGCCCAATCGCAACAACTACACCGATGCCGGACCCAACTACAGTCCGACAAGTGAACGCTTGTATGACTCAGAACTGGGTTACAGATACTTCTCAGGAAGTTTCAGTATTGGAGCAAATCTTTATTACATGAAATACATCAATCAGCTTATCCTGACAGGGAAAATCAGTGAAATAGGCGAACCGCTAACTTCTAACATACCCGACAGTTACCGCACGGGGCTGGAATTAATGACCGGTGTAAAGTTATTGGATGGACTACGTTGGGATGGAAATTTGAATCTTAGTCAGAATAAAATCAAAAACTTCACAGAATATGTGGATGTGTATGATACTAACTGGAACCGGACTGGAATAAAAGAGAATTTCTTCGGTAGGAGCAACATCTCTTTTTCGCCCAGTATAGTGGCAAACAGCACTTTCAGTTATTCATTCAAAGGATTTGAAACTGCTTTTTACTCCACTTACGTTGGCAGGCAATATCTCGACAATACTTCGGATGCATTGCGTTCCATCAACGCATATTTCGTAAATAATCTCCGGCTGGGATATTCGTGGAGAATGAATAAAATCAAATCCATTGATTTTAACTTGCTGATAAACAATTTATTCAATTCGGAATATGAAACAAATGGTTACAATTGGTTCACGTATTATCTGGGTAGCGAAAGAATGAACGAAAAAAGGTATTTCCCGCAAGCAGGCATCAATTTCCTGTTTTCAACTTCTTTGAAATTGTGAAAAAAAATAAATAAAATTTCTGTTTCCCTTTAGCTCATTACAAAGAAAAACGTCTGAGAAATTTATTCTCAGACGTTTTATATTATTTCTTTATCTTGTTATGTTTAGCTTTTTGATATCTGAAACGCTGACTTATAGGTCAAAAAGTAGGCTAAAAACTCTTGAATTGCCTGATATCATTATCTTTGCGGTAAATCAAAGATTATGAACAAAAAAAATGCTTTTATTGTGGTAGTAAAATTACCAAGAAAAATGG
>JAGPGR010000306.1 GCA_018055865.1 Paludibacteraceae bacterium
AATTACAAATTCCGTGACACATCACTTAGTTTTGATGAGCGGGCAGAAGACCTGCTCGCCCGCCTTACCCTTGAAGAAAAGGTAGGTCTGATGCAGGATGTTTCGAATCCGGTGGAACGTCTTGGAATAAAAACATACAATTGGTGGAACGAAGCACTCCACGGTGTGGCACGTTCCGGACTGGCAACTGTATTTCCGCAACCCATCGGCATGGCGGCAACATTCAACGACAGGTCTGTACTGAAAGTTTTCAATGCCGTATCCGACGAGGCAAGAGCTAAATATGCTTTTTATGCTTCCAGGGGCGAATACGGACGCTATCAGGGACTAACCATGTGGACTCCGACTATCAACATTTTTCGCGATCCACGCTGGGGGCGGGGCATCGAAACGTATGGCGAAGATCCGTACCTCACAGCCCGTATGGGAGTGGCCGTTGTACAGGGTTTACAGGGACCGGATACCGGCAAGTACGATAAAATTCATGCCTGTGCCAAGCATTTTGCCGTACATTCAGGCCCGGAATGGAACAGGCATTCTTTCAACGCCGAAAATATCAGTTTAAGGGATTTGCATGAAACCTATCTTCCTGCATTCAAAGCCCTCGTACAGGAGGCAGGAGTGAAGGAGGTAATGTGTGCCTACAATCGTTTCGAAGGCGAACCCTGTTGCGGCAGCAATCAGTTACTAACTGATATTTTACGCAACAAATGGGGATTCGACGGTATTGTGGTGGCCGATTGCGGAGCAATTGCCGATTTCTACAAACCAAACACACATCTTACCCATCCTGATGCTGCTTCGGCTTCGGCTTCGGCAGTCAGAAGTGGAACAGATTTGGATTGTGGCACAACTTACAGAGCTCTCATTGATGGCGTAAAAGCCGGATATATCAGCGAAAAAGATATTGACGTTTCTGTCAGACGATTGCTAAAAGCCCGTTTCGAGCTGGGAGAAATGGACAATCCGGAAAGTAACGACTGGAATAATATCCCTTATGCGGTGGTTGGTTCTGATGAACACGATAAACTGGCTCTGGAAACTGCCCGTGAATCCATGACGCTACTCCTGAACAAAAACAACGTCCTGCCCCTCAAAAGGGGTGGACTTACGGTAGCCGTAATGGGTCCGAATGCAAACGATGCCGTCATGCAGTGGGGAAATTACAACGGAATACCACCCCGGACAATTACTATACTCGAAGGCATTCGGGCAGCTCTTAGTCCTGCCGACAAGCTGATTTACGAACCCGGTTGCGGACTGGTGGAACGTACGCTGCTGAAAAACGCTTTTGATCAGTGTGCTACTCCTCAGGGTCGTGGTTTTAGTGCCGTTTACTGGAATAATTCTAACAGAGAAGGAATACCGGCAGCACGAACACAGTTAAATACACCTTTCCGCTTCGATACTTCCGGTGCTACCGTTTTTGCCCCGGGAGTGAATCTAACCGATTTTGCGGCCACTTTCAAATCTGTATTTACACCGGAAATGTCCGGAGAGGTCGTTTTTGACTTCTACGCCAATGGCTCGCTGAGACTGTTTGTTGACACTTTGCTGGTGAAAACCATCCAAACGAATCATGGAAGCCGCAAGACAAGCCACACGATGCAGGTGGAAGCCGGTCGTTCTTACAATATTCAGATTGATTTTGAATATGTCAGAGGAAATGCACAGCTGAACTTTGATTTGGGTTTCAGGGAAGAAATCAACATCGAAAAATCCATCGAAGCGGTGAAAAATGCCGATGTGGTTTTATTCGTGGGAGGAATTTCACCATCACTCGAAGGGGAAGAAATGGGAGTAAATCTGCCCGGATTCAGGGGAGGCGACCGCACGGACATCGAATTACCGGCCGTTCAGCGCGAATTCCTGGCTGCTTTGCACAAAGCCGGAAAAAAGACTGTTTTCATCAATTGTTCCGGTTCGCCAATAGCCATGACACCCGAAACTGATCACTGTGAAGCTATTTTTCAGGCCTGGTATCCCGGCCAGGCAGGCGGAAAAGCCGTTGCGGATGTGTTGTTTGGAGAATACAATCCCGCCGGACGACTTCCGGTTACTTTTTACAAGAATACAGCTCAGCTTCCTGATTTCGAGGATTATAACATGACCGGCAGAACCTATCGGTATATGACCGCCGAGCCGTTGTTCCCGTTTGGATACGGACTGAGCTATACCACTTTCAAATACGGTGTCCCGAAAATCAGCAAGAAAAAGATAAAAATATCGCAGCCAATCAGGTTGACTGTGCCGGTAACAAACACCGGAAAAATGGACGGAGATGAAGTTGTGCAGATTTATTTACGCAAAGCAGATGATGTGGACGGACCAAATCTGGCTTTACGGGATTTCAAACGTGTACGTATTCGTGCGGGTGAGACCGTAAAAGTGAAATTCGAACTCAAAGGACATCAACTCGAATGGTGGAACGAAAAAACAGGAGAAATGGACATTCATGCCGGAAAATATGAAATTTTTTCAGGCCCAAGTTCCGGTAAAGAAGATTTAAGAAAATTGGGAGTAGTACAAATATTATAATTTTGACTGATAATGAAGAATTATTGCTGGTTGATTATTGCGCTGATTATCACTTTCAATGCTCAGGCAAAACAATCTTTTTTAAAGCAAATTACAGTTGACCGAAAAGGTACCGGTGATTTCACATCCCTGCAGGAAGCCATTAATACGGTTCGCGCATTTGATCCGGATGGCGGCACGGTCATTTTGGTCAAAAATGGTGTTTATCATGAAAAAATTATGATTCCCGATTGGATATGCAATCTGAAAATCCTCGGCGAAAGTCGTGAGAATACGTTGATTACATACAACGATCATGCGAAGATCAACGATATGGGAACTTTTCGAACCTACACGATGCAGATTCGTGGAAACGACATTCAGTTGGAAAATCTTACCATCGAAAACGCAGCAGAACCTCTTGCTCAGGCCGTGGCGCTGCATACGGAAGGCGACAGGCTCAGTTTCAGGAACTGCCGTTTTCTGGGCAATCAGGATACGCAGTATCTGGCAGGCGAAGGCAACAGACTCTATTTTCAGAACTGTTACATCGAAGGGACGACCGATTTTATTTTTGGAGGCGCTACTGCCTGGTTCGAAGCATGTGAAATTCATTGCAAACGCGATTCGTACATCACAGCTGCAAGCACTCCACAAAATATCACGTATGGTTTTGTTTTCGATAAATGCAAAATTACTGCTGCCGGTGACGTAACATCGGTCTATCTTGGCA
>JAGPGR010000307.1 GCA_018055865.1 Paludibacteraceae bacterium
CTAACAATCCCCTTAATTGGTATTTTTGTAGGAAAAGGGATGGAAAATGACCTGAATCTGCTTCGTCACGAATTCGGGCATATACTTCAATACCGGAAGTGGGGATTTTGGTTTTTCTGGCGACACGTCGCCAAAACGAGTCTGGACAGCGCTCATGCTTCGCGCAAAGAACACCGGACGCACCAGCACACATGGACCGAGTGGTCGGCCAATCGGCTCGCTTATCATTTTTTCGGCAGCCCGAATGACTGGAATTTCAGACGTTTTCCCATTGCTCCGTCCGGAGATGATATTCACTCCAAACCGAAATTTGCCCAAAACAACGAGGAATTTATGAGCGGGTGGGTGGAAGCGTAGAAACTTTCTGATTATGTTTGGCGTTATATTTGTACTTACAGGTATGAATTTTAATCATTTTAATTATTTAATTATGAGAAAGATATCTTTTTTGTTGACTTTTTTAGCCTTGTATATGAGTTTAATGGCTGCAGACTTACCCAAAAGCTGGTATAAGCTGAGTGACGACGGAAAATCGCTCAAGATTTGGAAAATCGAAAGACCTGTTATCGATATGCAGAGCGAGAATGCATTTAATAAATTGACTTCAATCGGCAAAATGGCTTTTTGTAACCTTCGTTCGCTGGAAACGGTTATTCTGCCAGCCTCAGTTATTTCTATTGAGCAGTCGGCTTTTGAATATTGCATTGGGTTGACTTCATTCACTTCGCCTTCGAAACTTGAAAACATTGGGAAATCGGCTTTCAGCAAATCTACAAGCCTGAGAACAGTCAAACTTGGTGCTCTGGTTACTAAAATAGGCGATTCGGCCTTTGCCGGATGTACGGCTTTAGCCGAAATTATGTCTGAAAATCCGATTCCTCCATCCGTCGAAACGAACACATTTGATTATGTGGACAAAGAGAATTGTGTGCTTTATGTGCCCAAAGGCTCTAAAGTCAAATACAGTGTGGACGAAGGATGGAAAGAATTCAAAAAAATAGTGGAAAAATAAAGATCTGTCATTTTTGATTTAAATTAATACAGCCTGCTGATAAATCTCAGCAGGCTGTATTATTAAGTATAAATTTCTGATAATCAACTATTCCCTATTCATCGAAATCAGGAATTCTTCGTTGTTTACTGTGCGCTCAATCTTGTCTTTCAGAAATTCCATGGCTTCCAATGAATTCATATCGGCCAGATATCGGCGCAGTATCCACATGCGGTTCAGGGTATCTTTGTCCAGCAACAAATCGTCGCGGCGTGTACTGGATGCCATGATATCCACGGAAGGGAAAATGCGTTTGTTGGAAAGTTTGCGGTCGAGTTGCAACTCCATGTTACCGGTTCCTTTGAATTCTTCAAAAATCACTTCGTCCATCTTGGAGCCGGTTTCGGTCAGAGCAGTGGCAATGATGGTGAGGCTTCCGCCGTTTTCTATGTTACGGGCAGCTCCGAAAAAGCGTTTGGGCTTGTGCAGAGCATTAGCATCCACTCCTCCTGAAAGAACTTTGCCGGAGGCAGGCGAAACGGTGTTGTAAGCTCTGGCCAGACGGGTTATGGAGTCGAGTAGAATTACCACATCCTGTCCGCATTCCACCATCCGCTTTGCCTTTTCGTGTACCATACTGGCTATTTTCACGTGGCGTTCGGCCGGTTCGTCGAAGGTAGATGAAATGACTTCGGCTTTAACGCTGCGAGCCATATCGGTAACCTCTTCAGGACGCTCGTCGATGAGCAGTATAATCATATATACTTCAGGGTGATTGGCTGCAATTGCGTTTGCTATTTCCTTGAGCAATACGGTTTTACCGGTTTTGGGCTGTGCTACAATGAGTCCGCGTTGCCCTTTGCCAATGGGGCAGAAAAGATCCACAATGCGGGTAGAGAGCGTATCGTTTTTTCCGCTGTTCAGCGTGAATTTTTCTTCGGGAAACAACGGAACAAGATGTTCAAAGGGTACACGGTCGCGTACATAAGCCGGATCGCGACCATTAATTTTTGAAACACGGATCAGCGGAAAGTATTTTTCACCTTCTTTTGGAGGGCGAATGGCACCTTTCACTGTATCGCCGGTTTTTAGTCCGAAAAGTTTGATTTGTGATTGTGAAACGTATATATCATCGGGCGATGAAAGGTAGTTGTAGTCGGGCGAGCGGAGAAATCCATAGCCGTCGGCCAGTATTTCCAGGGTTCCGGTTCCTTCCAGCACTTCCTCAAAATCGAATTGTTTTTCGTGCCGGGGATTGAATTTTACACGATTTCCGTTGTTGCCCTGATTTTCACGTTGTGGCTTTTGTTGCGGTTGCGATAGTTCTTCTTTTTCAACAGTCGTTTCCTGAAAATCGTCTTCAGCAGGTATCTCCTGAAGTATTTCTTCATCTATAACCGGCTTCTTTTCCTCTGTCAAGGGAGGTTGCGTTCTTTTTACAGGTGGTGCTATTTTTGTTTGCTGCTTTTCTTCCGTATTTACAACTTCTGTTTTGGTTTCTTCCTTCACTGCTTCTTTTTTGGCAGTAGCGGGTTCTTCTTTTTTAGCAGATGCTTTTTTGGATCTTTGTTGAGTCTTTATGCCGGTCTGTTTTTTGGCTGCCGGAGCATTTTCTGTTTTAGTTTCTTCCTGTTTTGTCGCTTCTGCTTTTTTAGTTGCCGGTTTTTCTGCTTTTTCAGGAGCTGCCGTTACAGGCTGTTTTTGTGTTTCATCTTCATCTTTGCGCGTAGAGAATACTTTCTGTTCTGCTGCTTTTTTTGGAATGATTCTCATTCTTTTTCTTTTGTTCTCATCATTCCCTTCGGAAACAGCCGATTTTTCCTGGGCATTGACTACCGCCTGCTGGTCCAGAATTTCGTATACTAATTTATCTTTGGTTATGGAATTTGGCACTTTTAATGCCAGTTTGGTTGCGATTTCTTTCAATTCTGAAAGTTCTTTCGCGTTTAATTGCAAAATATTGTAATTTGTCATATAATAATGAAAATAAGACGTATGGAGAGACTTCCCTATAGCTTTATTGCGGGAAATTAACTTGTTTTATTGAAAATTTTTGTGAGCTCTTCGGTCGGGACGACCGGAGGTATAATTCGTTTTAACTCTGCAAAAGTACAACAATTTTTGCTTTTAACAATACATTGTATAAAAATAAAATAGTTTTTTATTGGCCCGAAAAATCTTTTTTATAGCTGATTTCTTTAATATTATGGGTTTTGTCAGTTATCCGAAAGCGGTTATCAATGCGCAAACCGATAAT